>NZ_JBQSYU010000002.1:0-221811 GCF_052379645.1 Arthrobacter sp. 179
GAGTTCAAAGAGCGTCCCGGGCCCTCATGGCAGGTCGGTGGATCAAGGCTAAGTCAGATCTTGCGCAGCAGCATCCGACGGATCGAATGTTTGCTGTCCTTGGTGAGCACCAACTGGGCGCGGCCACGGGTGGGAAGGACATTCTCCCGGAGGTTTGGTTCGTTGATCCGGCGCCAGATCCCCAACGCGGTTTCGCGGGCTTCATCGTCGGACAGGCTGGAGTACCGGTGGAAGTACGAGGCAGGATCCGCGAAGGCGCCGCTGCGCAGTTTCATGAACCGCTTGACGTACCAGTTCTCGATCGCCTGGGTCTGGGCGTCAACGTAGACGGAGAAATCGAAAAAGTCGCTGAGCGCCAAACCGGCCGTCCCATCGCTTCTGACCTGGGCTGGGGCCAGCACGTTCAGTCCCTCCACGATGAGCACGTCGGGGCGGTGAACGACGACTTCCTTGCCGGGGACGATGTCGTACGTCAGATGTGAGTACCAGGGGGCACGAACCTCCTCGGCACCGGACTTCACCGCCGAAACGAAACGGAGCAAGGCCCGCCGGTCGTAGGCCTCAGGAAACCCCTTGCGATGCATCAGCCCGCGGCGTTCCAACACTTCGTTGGAGTGCAGGAACCCGTCGGTGGTCACCAACTCGACATTGGGGGTATCCGGCCACCGGCGCAACATCTCCTGGAGTACGCGGGCCGTTGTGGACTTCCCGACGGCCACGGAACCGGCAACGCCGATGACGAAGGGGGTGCGGCGGGTCGATTCGCCCAAAAAGGTGTTCGTGGCTTGATGTAACTGTCCGGCTGCCTGCACATAGAGGTTCAGCAGGCGGGAGAGGGGAAGGTAGACGTCCTTGATCTCCTTGAGATCAAGTTTTTCACCCAACCCACTGAGCCTGATCAGATCCCCCTCGTCGAGCGGTTGGGTGATCTCGTTGGACAGTCGTGCCCAGGTCTGCCGGTCCAGTTCCACAAAAGGGGAGACTCCGGCGTCGTGGTCTCGGGGGGCGCTCACCACTGAATTGTGCCAAGCAGGTCCTCGTATTCCCAAACCGGAGCGCAGCCACCAGCCGTGGCGGCCACTCGTTTCGGGGGCCGGAAATGATCAATATCGGTTCTTCGGCGCGGTATTCTTGTGCGCATGTGTGGAATTGTTGGCTATGTAGGCCGTCCAGAAAAAACGACCGGTAACCATGGGGCCCTTGACGTGGTTCTGGAGGGGCTGCGCCGGTTGGAATACCGTGGCTACGATTCCGCAGGGATCGCGGTGATCGGAGAAGCAGGGCTCGAATCGCGCAAGAAGGCCGGCAAGCTGGCCAATCTGATCGGCGAACTCGAAGCCCGTCCGCTGCCGCCGTCGCTGACCGGCATCGGCCACACCCGGTGGGCCACCCATGGTGGACCCTCCGACGTCAATGCTCACCCGCATCTGGCCGACGGCGGGAAGCTGGCCGTCATCCACAATGGCATCATCGAAAATTTTGCAGATTTGCGCGCCGAACTCCTCGCCGCTGGCCATGTCTTCGACTCGGAAACCGACACCGAGGTTGCCGCCGTGCTGCTGGGCGATATCTACGCTCACGCCGGGGGCGGGGATCTGGCCCGCTCCATGCAGCTGGCCTGCCAGCGACTCGAAGGCGCGTTCACTCTGTTGGCCATCCATGAAAGCCAGCCCGGCGTGGTCGTGGCCGCACGACGGAACTCGCCTCTGGTCCTCGGGCTCGGGGAGGGCGAGAACTTCCTGGGCTCCGACGTCTCCGGCTTCATTGACTTCGCCCGGCGTGCGGTGGAACTGGGGCAGGACCAGGTGGTCACCATCACCCCGGATCATCACGTCATCACCGACTTTGAAGGCAACCCTGCCGAAGGCACCGAATTCCATGTTGATTGGGACGCGGCAGCCGCGGAAAAGGGTGGATTCGATTCCTTTATGGAGAAGGAGATCTTCGACCAGCCGGCCGCCGTCGCCGATACCCTCCTGGGCCGGTACGACGTCGAGGGCCGGATGACCCTCGACGAATTGCGGATCGATTCCGCGGAGCTGGCCGATATTTCCAAGATCATCGTGCTGGCCTGTGGAACCTCCGCCTATGCCGGCTCCGTCGCCAAGTACGCGATCGAACATTGGTGCCGCATCCCCGTGGAGGTCGAACTCAGCCACGAGTTCAGGTATCGGGACCCGATCGTGAACGCCAACACCCTGATCGTCTCCATCTCCCAGTCGGGGGAGACCATGGATACGTTGATGGCCGTGCGCTATGCGCGCGAACAAGGGGCCAAGACGCTGTCGATCTGCAATACCAACGGTTCCACGATCCCGCGCGAGTCAGACGCCGTGCTGTACACGCACGCCGGCCCCGAGATCGCCGTGGCCTCGACCAAGGCCTTCCTGGCGCAGATCACCGCCACCTACGTGCTGGGACTCTATCTGGCCCAGTTGCGCGGCAACCTGTTCACCGGCCAAATCAAGGACATCCTGGCCGACCTGCAGGACATCCCCGCCAAGATCCAGGACATCCTCGACCGGGCGGAGGAGATCAAGACGCTGGCCCGGTCGATGTCCGAGGCCAGCTCGGTGCTGTTCCTGGGACGCCATGTCGGTTACCCGGTAGCCATGGAAGGGGCCTTGAAGCTCAAGGAGATCGCCTACATCCACGCCGAAGGTTTCGCCGCGGGCGAGCTGAAGCACGGGCCCATCGCGCTGATCGATGACGGCCAACCGGTATTCGTCGTCGTGCCCTCCCCGCGGGGACGGCATTCACTGCATTCGAAGGTCGTCTCTAATATCCAGGAGGTCAGGGCGCGAGGAGCCAAGACCTTGGTGATCGCCGAATCCGGGGACGAAGCAGTCAGGGACTACGCCGAATTTGTCTTCTACGTTCCGGAGACTCCGACGTTGTTGATGCCGCTGCTGGCCACCGTGCCGCTGCAGCTCTTTGCCTGTGAACTGGCCAGTTCCAAGGGCTTTGACGTCGACCAGCCCCGCAACCTGGCGAAGTCCGTCACGGTCGAGTAGGCAGATCCGCACCCGCTGAAGGAGCCCGACGTGTTCATGCACCGGGCTCCTTCGCTGATCACCTACCCCAACGCCCGTTCGGCGAGTCCGCGCACATAGGCTGCCTGACCGGCATGCTAGGTGGTGTCGTTGAGAACACTCACCCAACGGGAGGCGGCCGTCACCGGAGGCTCCCACCGCGTATCGACGATCCGTTCGAAGTCCCCGCTACCGAGGGACTCGAGGATCTGCAGGGTGCGGTCGTGGACCGCCTGATGGTAGGCGGAGAGAAGGCCCGAATCGCCGTTGTCGAAGGCCCGGACTTGTTCGGCGTCATGTCCGAACCCGGTGTCCGACTCCGCATAGGGCAGCGCCAGGCGATGCGCCCAGCCATGTTCGAGCCATAATTGCCCCGCTGGGATGTGCTGTGCCGCACCGGGGGAGGGAGCCTCGGCACCGCCGAGCACGGCAGCGAGGTCCGCCATATGGTCGTCCTGCACACGGGTCAGATGCCAGATCAGCCAAGCGGCATGATTCGACTGGGGGTCGGGCTGATACAGCAGAACGCTGGCATCGGTACCGCTGGTGACCGAACGGACGGTCTGCGCCACACGATCGAATCCGTCGCGTAGAAGTTCGCGGGCAATATTCGCGCTCATCGGTGGTCCTTTCGTGGGCTGCTCTTCCGGCACGATGGCGGCCGGCAGGTATGTCAGCGACGCTACGCCTGGAACCGGTTCAGCGATAGCGCGCGTCACCTGCGCATGACCACCATATGAGGACTCCGAAACCGATAGGCTGGGGGAATGATTGTGGGCATTGGAGTGGACGTCGTGCAGGTTTCCCGTTTCACGACGCAATTGGAACGAACCCCGGCGTTATGTGAGCGACTTTTTGTGCCGGCAGAGCGCGCGCTGAACATGCGGTCGTTGGCGGCACGCTTCGCCGCGAAGGAAGCGGTCGCGAAAGCTCTCGGTGCTCCGGCCGGCATGAACTGGCAGCATTGCCAGGTCGTCATGGACGCCGCAGGTGCCCCACAAGTGAAGATCGACGGCACGGTGGCCGAGGTCGCTGAAGCCAAGGGTGTCCGTCATTGGCACTTATCCCTCAGCCACGATGGAGACCTGGCCACGGCCATGGTCATTGCGGAGCGTTAGAACATGATTAATGCCTATACCGGAACCCAGATCCGTGCTGCCGAGGCCGGGCTCCTCCAAGGGCAGGACGGGGCATCCCTGATGCGTCGGGCGGCCCACGGGCTGGCCCACCACATCATGGCCCTGCTGCGTGCCCGCTACGGGGGCGTCTACGGTGCCCATGTCGCCGCCCTGATCGGCACCGGCAACAACGGTGGCGACGGCCTCTACGCGATGGCACGGCTGGCCGGGCGGGGAGTGGCCTGCACCGCCATCCTGTTGGGCGGGCACGCCCACCCTGAGGGCCTGGAGGCCTTCACACGTTCCGGGGGCCGGGTCGTATCCGGCGGGGGGACCCCCGATTCGAGCGCCCGAGCTCAGGCGCGCCGCTTCCGTGAAGCCAGTGAGGCGTTGGCCGACGTGGACCTGGTCATTGACGCTGTTCTGGGCACCGGAGCCCGGGGTGCCATCGCACTGCCGGAGATCCCCGCAGATGTACCTGTGGTCGCCTGCGACCTGCCCTCGGGGGTCGATGCCGATACCGGTGCCGCCTCCGACGGGGTCCTTGCCGCCGACCTGACGGTCACCTTCGGTGCCCTGAAAACCGGGCTCTGCGTCGGGGCAGGTCGACGATTGGCAGGAAACATCGAGGTCGTCGACATCGGTCTTGAAGACCTTCTGGGCCAACCCGACCTGCGGGTTCTCACCTCAACGGACGCCGAGGCCGCCACACCGCGGCCAACATCCCAAGACCATAAGTATTCGCGCGGAGTGCTGGGGCTGATCGCCGGGTCGCCACGCTACCCGGGGGCCGCCGTCCTGGCGGCCACCGCTGCGGTGAACACCTCGGTGGGGATGTTGCGCACGCTGGCCCCCGAACGTGCCGCCGAGCTCATCACCCAGGCGGTGCCCGAAGCCGTGCCGGCAGACGGAGCCGATGTCCGGGTCGATGCCTGGGCCATGGGACCAGGGATCGATGACGACCCAGCCCAGCTCGCCGCCGTCGAGCAGGTGCTCGGGGCGGGACTTCCTGCCATCGTCGACGCGAGCGCCCTCCGGACCTTGCAGCCGGGCCAGGGCCATGCCCGGCTCATCCTCACCCCACACGTCGGGGAACTGGAAGACCTGCTGGTTCGGGTCGGTGTCCGGGTCACCGCGGCAGATATCAGCGAGGATCCTGTCCGGTGGGCCCGCTGGGCGGCTGTCGGCTACTCCTCGGTGGTGTTGCTCAAGGGGCATACGACGATCTGTGTGGCCCCCGACGGCTACACCATCATCAACCTCAACGGGCCGGCGCCATTGGCCACCGCAGGCAGTGGTGACGTCCTCACCGGAATGCTGGGGGCCATGTTGGCCACCTCCCATGCCGGCGGGGGAACCCGGGCACTGGTCGAACTGGCCGCCACGGCCGCCTACCGTCACGGGGACGCGGCTCGGGTGGCCGGCCAGCACGGGGGATTCGGGGCCGGTCAGTTGGCGCGGGTCGCCGGGCAGGGCAGCTTCTAGAGTTGCCCTGCGGGGTCCGGGAACATCCTGCCCAAGGCGGCTACGGTCCAGCCGGCCTCCGTCCACTGCCCATGGTCTAGGACATTGCGTCCGTCGATCAGCCGCATGCCGCGGACCCTGGGGCGAAGATCAGCGGGCGTCAGCTCCTTGAATTCCTTCCATTCGGTGAGCAGAAGGACCAGGTCGGCATCCTGGGTTGCCTCGGCAACGGAGTCCGCGTATCCCAGCCGGGGGAACCGGCGTCGGGCATTTTCATTGCCCTGCGGGTCGTAGACGATGACCTCGGCGCCGTCGTTGAAGAGTCGGCCGGCCACATCCAGCGCGGGGGAGTCCCGGACATCGTCGCTATCGGGTTTGAAGGCCACACCCAAGACGGCAATCCGTCGCCCAACCACCTCATGATCGAGGATCTGATGTGCCAAGGAGACGACTCGATCGCGACGGCGCAGATTGATGTCGTCGACGTTATGCAGGAAATCCATGGTGTGGTTCAGCCCGAGTTCGCTGACCCGGGTCTGGAGGGCGCGGATGTCCTTGGGCAGGCAGCCCCCACCGAAACCGATCCCGGCGTTGAGGAACTTGCGGCCGATGCGCTCGTCGTAGCCCAAGGCGTCGGCCAAGGTGCGGATGTCTCCGCCCACGGTTTCGGTGACCTCGGAGAAGGCGTTGATGAAGGAGATCTTGGTGGCCAGGAACGCGTTGGCAGCGACCTTGACCAGCTCGGCGGTCTCGAAGTCGGTGACGATCAGTGGAGTGTCCTGGCCTAGCGCCTGGGCGTAGACCTCACACAGCTGGTCAGTGGCCTGTGCGGATTCGACGCCGAACACCAGCCGCCCCGGAGCCAACGTATCCTTCACCGCAAAACCCTCACGCAAGAATTCGGGGTTCCACGCCACCTCGAGCTCGACACCTTCGCGGGATTCCCTGGCGAGCAGTTCGGCCAGCCGGCGGGCGGTGCCGACAGGAACGGTGGACTTGCCCACCACGAGCGCGTCTCGGGTGATGTGCTGTGCCAACGACCGGGCGGCGGCATCGACGAAACTGATATCCGCCCCGCCATCGGCGATCCGCTCAGGAGTGCCGACACCGATGAAATGAACATCGGCCCATCCCCCGACCTCGGCATAGTCGGTCGTGAAACGTAAACGCCCCGATTGGACATGTTTGACCAGCAGCTCCGGCAGACCGGGCTCATGGAAGGGCAGATCGCCAACGGAGAGACGCTCGATCTTCTGCGGGTCCACATCCACGCCGATGACGTCGAAACCGAGCTCGGCCATGCACGCGGCATGGGTTGCGCCGAGGTATCCTGTACCGATCACTGAAATCTTGAGCGTCATTTGCGCCTAACTGTTGGGGCCGTACCTTGAGGGGCTTTGACCATGCTAACGACACCTGACGGAAAGCCGTTGAAACGACGTGTTGTGCGAAGGGTGCTGTCGACACGTGACCGTGGCCGACTGGGTGGGTCGAGGACTTAGCGGGGCTCGTCCACGGTGGGGTCCAGATAGCTGCGCAGGGCTGCGAAGTGGTCCCCGGGACTGAAACCGGTGGCCCGGATCCGCATCCAAGCTGGCGGGGACCTTTAGGGGGGATAGGAACTCGCTGTCGCAGCCCGCCGAGCCCAGTGTATCGCGGTGCCCAGCTGCAGAAGCTCGCTGACCTGGAAGGCGCTGCCATCTTCGGGTACCAGGTGGCCGATCCGACCGCCTACGGTGTCGTCGAATTCGATACCACGGGCCGGGCCGTCTCGCTGGAGGAGAAACCCGAGAAACCGCGCAGCAAATATGCGATCCCGGGACTGTATTTTTATGACCACCAGGTCGTGGAGATCGCTCGGGGCTGAAACCATCGCCTCGCGGGGAACTGGAGATCACCGACGTCAACCGACGCTACCTGGAGATGGGCCAGCTGCAGGTTTCCGTGCTGGCCCGCGGTACGGCGTGGCTAGATACCGGGACCTTCGAATCACTGAACGATGCGTCGAACTACATTCGCACGGTGGATGCCCGGCAGGGGCTGAAGATCAGCGCCCCGGAAGAGATCGCATGGCGGCAGGGGTTCATTTCCGATGCCGAGCTCGAAGCGCTGGCCCGCCCGCTTCTCAAGAGCGGATACGGGGCCTACCTGCTGGAATTGCTGCACTGAGACGCCTCGCTGAGCCCGCGGCCGCAGGCCAAGTGCGAGAATGGAACCGTGACTGCGAACCTTGACCCCCTCACCGGGCCCGGCGTTGCCGGAAGTCCCGGGACTGCCCCCGGCTTCGAACGCCGCGCCGAAATCGACCTCTCGGCCATCCGAGACAACGTCAAGCGGGTGATCGAATTGGCGGCGCCGGCCACCGTGATGGCGGTGGTGAAAGCCGATGCCTACGGCCACGGAACGATCCCCGTCGTCCAGGCTGCCCTGCAGGCAGGAGCCGGGTGGATCGGGGCCGCCCACATCAGTGAGGCGCTACCCATCCGCGCTGCCGGCGTGACGGCGCCGCTGTTGGCGTGGCTGCACACCGTCGACTCTCCGTTCGCCGAAGCCATCACCGCCAATATCGACCTGGGAGTTTCCAGCGGCTGGGAACTGGAATACATCGCTGCGGCAGCCCAACAGGCCGAGCTGCCCGCCCGGGTGCATCTGAAAATCGATACCGGTCTGGGCCGCAACGGTTGCCCGCCGGACCGCTGGGATGAACTACTCGGCGCCGCAAATGCCTACCAAGAAGAAGGCTTGCTGCGCGTTGTGGGGGTCTTCACCCACCTGGCCGTTGCCGATGAACCTGACCGCGAAGAGACCGATGAACAACTGGCGGCCTTCCGTGAAGCCGTCAGCCTGGCAGAAGACGCAGGTTTCGACCTCGAGGTCAGGCATGCGGCGAACACCCCGGCCATTCTGTCCCGTCCGGATGCGCACTTCGACCTGGTCCGCCTGGGCTTGGGCATGTACGGGCTGAGCCCCTTCGCTGACCAGAGTTCGGCTGAGTTGGGGTTGCGCCCTGCCATGCGCTTGGTCGCCCGGGTCACGAACGTGAAGAAGGTGCCGAAGGGCCAGGGGGTGTCCTACGGGCTGACCTACCGCACGGGGGAAGCCACGACGCTGGGGCTCATCCCGCTCGGTTACGGTGACGGGGTACCGCGTTCAGCGGTGGAGGCGCCGGTGCTGGTGGGCGGACGAGTCTTACCCAGCCGCGGCAGGATCGCCATGGACCAGTTCGTTGTTGACCTGGGTCCCCTCGAGGACCCTGAATCCCTGGTGGGAACCGAAGCCGTCTTGTTCGGCGGTGACGGGCCAGCAGCCGATGCCTGGGCCACCGCGGCGGGCACCATCAACTACGAGATCGTCACTCGGGTCTCCCAACGCGTCCCGCGGGTCTACGTTGAGGGCTCATGGGGGCCAGCCGATGGCTGAACCGGCAGTGGGGACCCTCCCGGTCTGGACCGTCGAGCTGACCGCCCAGTCGGCGACGGCGACCCAAGAACTGGCAGCCAACGTGGGAGAACAGCTGGAAGCCGGGGACCTGATCCTGCTCAACGGTGAACTCGGTGCCGGGAAAACGACGTTCACCCAAGGACTGGGTGCCGGTTTGGGGGTGCGGTCGGGGATCATTTCGCCGACCTTTGTGCTCTCACGGATCCACCCCTCCACCCGTGGCGGCGCCGATCTGGTCCACGTGGACGCCTACCGCCTCGGAACGGCCGCCGAACTCGACGACTTGGACCTGGACCAGAGCCTGGAATCGGCGGTCACCGTGATCGAATGGGGCGCCGGTAAAGCCGAGCAGCTCAGCGACTCACGCCTGGAGATCGCCCTGCTGCGTGCCACCGGCGAAACCATGGCCGAACCGGGCGGCGAACTCGTGCTGGACTACTCCGAAACAGAGGACGAGGATCCGCGGACCCTGACCATTGCCGCCTTCGGGCCCCGATGGGCGGACCACCGACTGTTCTGAAGCCACCGGATGGGGAGTTCTCCCCATCGCGGGTTCCGGGCCGCCGCCCTAGGGTGGATCGGATGGAAGCCGGACGGAAATGTTGAAGATCAGCGCGCAGCTGCCAGCGGGCTGGCAGCAGATCGAGACCGCGGGATGCCGCTTTCTGGCTTTTCATACCGGAGCCCCGCCGCCAGCGGAACACACCCAACTGTTCGTGGGCAGCGACGCTGTGCCGGTCACCGTCCACGGGCTGGACATCCTGGACTCGATCAGCAGGGAGCTTGATTCCCGACGCCCCGAATCCACGGCACTGCCCAGCACGATCATCGCCGTCGAATACCCCTCCCGGGACCTGCTGGAGGGGATCGAGGGGCTGCACATCATCGAGGAGGCCGCCTCCACCATGGCCGGCCAGCAGGCGTGGAGGATGGATCTCACCCACAGGCATCGTGGGGTGGCCCTGTTCACCCGGCGGTGGGTCATCGACGCCGGGGCGACCACACTGGAAATTGCGGCGACCTGCACGCTGGATCATTTCAGCCACTTCATCGCCGACTTCGATGCATTGGAAGAGCGGATGGTGTGGGCCGCCTGAGAGCCCGGCTGACAGGTGGGGCCGGACCGGCATACGATGGACCGGTGCTCATTCTGGCCATAGATACGTCCGCAGCTGCCTCCGCGGCAGTGCTCTCGCAACCTTCCACCGACCGTCCCTCCGAGGTGCTCGCCTCCTTCGAAACCACGGAAACGAACACCCACTCCGAGGTCCTGGCCCCCGGCATCGACTCCTTGCTGACCGAGGCGGGGATTGCCGGCACCGAACTGGATGGCATCGTCGTCGGTGTCGGCCCCGGGCCCTTCACGGGGTTGCGTGTGGGCATTGCCACCGCCCGCACCCTGGGTTTCGTCTGGGGAATACCCGTCCACGGGGTCATGAGTCTGGACGCGATCGCCTGGGACGTGATGTCCGAAAGGGAACGTGGTGGCCGGGCCGCAGCAGGTGACGGCGAATTCTGTGTCGCCATCGACGCCCGGCGCAAGGAACTGTATTGGGCCCGTTACACAGCAGCTGGGGAACTGGTTGATGGGCCACAGGTCGGAACCGCGGAGACCCTGCCGGCACTGCCGATGCACGGTGCCGGAGCCGGGCTGTATGCGGAACGGTTGGAAGCCGTCGGGGCGAGGGGGGATCCTGGCTTCGCCGAGCGCCGGCCCGCGGCAGCCTCGCTGGGCGCCTGGGCCATCCGGGTCCTGGGCCGGGGCCAGGAGCTGCTGTCCACCACCCCCTTGTACCTGCGCGAATCCGATGCCAAGGTGCCGCGGCAGATGAAGGGGACCCCTGCCTCATGAAGTTCCGCGAGATGACCGAAGCAGATATCCCGGCCGTGTGGGAGATGGAACGAGAGCTCTTCCCCGAGGACGCCTGGCCGTTGCGCATGTTCCACGAGGAGTTGAGGCAGACCGGAACCCGACGCTACTGGGTGGCGGAGGACGAAGGGCGGATTGTGGCCTACTGCGGCATGATGTGCGTGCTGCCCTTGGCCGATGTCCAGACCATTGCCGTCCTTCCCGCCTACGAGGGGCGCGGGATCGGATCCACGCTGCTGCGTGGACTCATCTCCGAGGCCACCGAACGTGGAGCGAAGGATGTCCTGTTGGAGGTGCGTGCCGATAATCCCCGCGCCCAGGGACTTTATGAACATCTAGGGTTCGAGCATATCCACACCCGGCGCGGATACTATCCCGGCGGTGTGGACGCCAGGATCATGAAACTGGGCCTGAGGGGCTGAGCCTGTCCGGCCGTTGATCAGCCGTGGCCTTTTTCGTCGGCGGACATGAGGCTCCGACGCAGCCGGTCGATGTCGGAGATCGTTTCGTTGCCCAACTGATCGAGCTCGTCCAACATGGCCACCACATCCCGCCACGCATCTGGGGTGCTTGCCGAGGAAATCCCCTCATGCAGGCGCGAAGCGAGAGCCCCCAAACTGCTGGCTCCCGCCATGGAGGCGGCGGTGCTCAGTGAAAGCGCCGCATCCAGTCCTGCTTCGGCGTCGTGCTGATTCACCGCCCGGTGCAGGCGGTGGCACCGCTGGGGCCACAGTCCGATGAACCGGTCCATGAAGGCCGCGGCTTCGCCCTCGCCCACCTGATCGGCCAAGGCCCAGAGCACTGACGGGCAGACCCGCCCGCTGGGCCCCGAGCGCTCCGGACGGTGGTTGTCGGTCATGCTCCCATGTTGGGCCTCGCTCCTACCGAAACCGCTCAAGCAATGCTCAAGATCTGCTCAAGATCAGGCACGACACGGCAGCGCTGATCTTGTGTAAAACTTTTGTCAACTCAGGGGCTGTTCTTGATGCACCCCGATGATGCTGGTTCCAACAGCCGGGGAAACAGGTCGCCGGTAGCGGTTATGAGGGAGACACCATGAACAAGATGACCAAGGGTGCACTGGCCACCGGACTCGGCGTTGCACTATTGATCGGTGGAGGTGGATCGCTGGCCGTGTGGAACACCAGCGCCCAGGCAAACGCCGGAACGATCGTCTCCGGGGACATGGGACTGAAGGCCGAAGCGGCCTCCTGGACGAACTCTGCCGGAACCAACGTCACCGCCAAGGTCAAGGACGGAACCTACAAGATCGTTCCGGGGGACTCGCTGAAGTTCACTCAGCCGGTCGAAGTCACTCTGACGGGGGACCTGCTGAAGGCACAGCTCAGCGTCACAGATACCGCGCTGACCGGGGACCGAACCTTCAACGCTGCGAACTACACCGTCGGTGCCGTGGACATCAAGGACTCTTCTAGCAAGAGCGTGATCGGCCAGGAGCTGACCCAGGACGGCCGCTACACCGCCTCGGTGACCTTCGACTTCAAGGCCAGCACCTCCGGCCTGAGCGACACGAACGCGAAGTACGACTTCAGCAAGGTCGGCTACAAGCTGGACCAGATCGCCTCCTCCAGCGACTAGGACCGCGTCGCGGCCCATCACACCGAAGCACGCCACACCACCGAAGGTCCGGGAGGATCACATGAGAACGACGTCGGCGCTGAAGACAGCAGCACTGCTCATTGTCTCCGTCGTTCTTGCCCTCGGCAGCGTGCAGGGAAGCCTTGCCGTGTGGAACACCGCTACCGGGTCGGGGGCTGGGACGGTCCAGGCTGCGGACTTCGCGGTCTTGCTCAAGACCGCCTCGGGGAACGAGCAACGCCTATCCGCCAACGGCGCGCCAGCGACGGTCACCCTTCCGGCAGTCACCAACCTGCAACCAGGGGAGAGCCGCACTCTGCCGGTTGCTGTCACGAATGCGACCAACGCCGGCAGTGGCGCGTTCAGGATTCGGCTCACGGCTTCGCCAGCCGTCGTTTCCGGGGCGAAGACCCCCGGATTGGCGGCAACGGCCGGGATTTCCACGACGGGCAACTGCTCCGGGCAGACCAGTGCCACCGTTGACTTGGCGCAAAATGGCCAAGCCACCCTGTGCGTGAAGGTGACCTTGCAGGACAAAGTCCCGGCAACGTCGGGCGGGCAGACGAACAGTGTCAGCGTCAAGCTCGCAGCCACCCAACTCTGAGCCCCACCCACTCGTTCCCCGTTGGACCCCACAGTGAAGGACACCATGGCACAGCACGCAGCTTCGAAAACCACGAACCACGGCTCCACGACCTCCCTGCTGGGCAGCGCATTGAGTCTCGTCGCGCTGGTTCTTGCTGTCTTCGCTGCGGCGGTACTGATTATCGTGCCGATGGCGACCAGCTCGCAGACCTACTCCGTACTGACCAACTCGATGCGGCCTCATCTTCCCCCAGGGACCTTGCTGATCTCCCGGCCGGCGGCGTTCGGAGACCTCTCGGTGGGGGATGTGATCACCTACCAGCTCGAATCCGGGCAAGCCGACGTGATCACCCACCGCATCGTTTCGACCAGTGCCGACCAGCAGGGAAATACCTTGTTGATCACCCAGGGGGACAACAACTCCCTGCCCGACGAGGAACCTGTTCGTGAGGTCCAGGTCCGCGGGAAACTCTTCTACGCCGTGCCCTACGCAGGGTTTCTGGCGAACTGGCTGGGCAACCAGGACCGCGGTCTGGGCGCACAGATCGCCGCCCTGGCCCTCATCGGCTACGGCGGGTGGAACGTGGTTGGCGGAATCCTGACCCGGCGGCGGAAGTCCAGCAAACCGGCAGAGGCGGCCGGCGAGCAGACCCTGACTGAGAACGAAGCCATGGCGAACCCGGATGTTGCTGCCGACCCCGCTGTTTCACTCGGCCACTCGTGGCCTGAACTCGAAACACCACCGGTGGTCCGTTCAACCCGCACCGTCCATTCAATAGATGGGCCGCGTCCGCGTGGACGCAGCCGCCACGAAAGGGTCTCCCGATGAGCTGCAAGCAGGCCTCCGCGACCGTCACGGAAACCACCCGCAAGTCCTCACGAGTACGTCTGGCAGCCATCGTGTATGCCGTTGTCGTCATCATGGGTATTACCGGGACCGGTGCACATGCCCTGTGGAGCCAAAACGGCACGGCAGTCACCAGCGTGACTACCGGCGTATGGGCACCGCAATTGATGGCAGGCGCATCAGTGAAGTGTTCTCCTGACTTTAATTGGCCGAAGAGCGAAGGCATCCTGAATGTCGCCTTCACCCCTCCCGTGGATGCAGATCTAGTAGAAGTGACCATCATTGATGTGGCGCAGACAGTTCATACCGAAAAGGTGAAAGTCAACAAAGGCGGACAAGCGACCGCCAAGCTCCCCGTGACTAGTGAGTGGTTGAAAACGACCAGCTTCTCCCTTTCCCTGACTCCCTCGTATCTGGGGATCGCCACCGAACCAGTCCAGAAGACAGTCACGGTAGATATGCGATTCTTGGGCAATATCAAGGCTTCTTGTGGTTAGGGACCAAAAATCATCTCGTGACGGCGTTCTAAGTTTGAATATCTAGGTCGGGGAACTGCACCTTGAACGTGCTGCCGATCCCCGGCTCGCTGCTGACGCTGATCGATCCACCGTGTTCCTCCACCAGGTCCTTGGTGATCGCCAGCCCCAGACCCGCCCCCGGGATGGCGGACCTCCGGACCGTATCGGTGCGGTAGAAACGGGTGAAGAGGCGTCCCAGCTCGTCTACGGTCATGCCCTGACCCGTATCCGTGACCTCCAGTATCGGATCGCCGGTCTCGGAGCGATACGTCGAGACGTTGACGGAGCCGCCTGCAGGGGTGTATTTGAGTGCGTTGGAGAGCAGGTTGTCCACGATCTGTCCGAGTCGCCGCTCGTCGCCGAGCAGATCAAGTCGGTTCGTCACCTTGGCGCTCAAACTGACAGCCAGCCGTTCAGCACGCGCGCTATGCGTGGGCAGGCAACCCTCGAGCACTTCCGTGAGATCCACCGGTTTCCTCGAGATCTCCACTTTGCCGGCGGCGGCATCGAGCAAATCCCCCACGAGGGCCAGTAAGCGTTCGGCATTGCGTTCGGCCACTCGCAGATACACCTTCACCGCTGGGTCAAGATCCGCGGACTCGGAGGCCATCTCCAAGTATCCGACGATGGAGGTCAGCGGGGTACGCAGTTCGTGGTTCACCGTGGCCAGGAATTGGTCTTTGGCAGCGAGGGCCTCCAGAAGGTCGGTGACGTCGTGGAAGGCGATCACCGCTCCCTGGTGTTGGCCATCGAGGAGCATCTGGCTGGCGGAGGCGTTGAACGCGCGCATTGCCTCTGGTCGGCCTCCCCAGACCAGTTGGCCCGAGTAGTCCTCTCCGAGGACTGCGCGGCGGACCGGGCGCTGGTCCGCCGGTAGCGGTGTGGTCCGGTCGGCACCGAAGATCAACAGCCCCGCCTCATTCGGATCACTATCGTCCTCGGGGATGAGGGAGTCGTGGATGGTTCGCTGGGTGTCGTTCATCATCAGATCGTGGCCGCCTTCGTCGACCACGACGACGCCGACGTTGGCTGTATTGAGGACCGTGTTGACTAGCACCGCGTGTCTTTCCGCCTTCTCCAGCGCGCGGCGAGCGCTCCTTTGGGCCCGGGCGACGGCCAGGGACATGACGGCAATGGTCATCGTGAAGGCAAAGAGAACGACGGGGACTAGCAGCGGTTTGATGAGGGCTTTTGTTGAAAGCTCCGAACCCGCGAGGATCGTCTGGCCCCAGACCACGCCGAGTGGCAGGAGGAAAGAGACCGCCAGAACGAGGCCGGTCCGATAACGGGACCACGCCAACCAGAACAACGGCAGGGCCATCAGAATCGAAATACCGGTCAAGGTCTTAAAGCCAGCGAGCGACATCACGAAGAAGGCCAGCATGTCCATCAGCGGTACGAGGAGCACGACTGGCTCGGGCCAGCGCGTCCACGGCAGCACGGATGCGGCGACGGTAGCAGCAGCTATGGCGACAAAGCCGATCCACACACCGGGGGCCGAGAGCGCCGCCTGAGTATCGGCCACCAAAAAGAGGACGATGACGATGAGTGCGGCAATCGCCGAGGGGAGCTGGTTCACCGAGGCGAGCCCCCGGGCTCCCATTGCGGGAAGAGGTTCACGGAGGAAGCCGATGCGCAGAACGCGTCGGAGGCGAGCGGCAGGGGAGAGGGGACGGGCTGGTGCATCAACGCGTTCGTTCACCCAATCAGCCTACGGGGTACCGGAGCCCGATCTGTGCCGCAGGGCACAGGCTCCGACGATAGACTGAAGGCTCGCATCGCCGTCGATACTGGGGAGTTCGTTGTGCAGGAACATCGCGTGGCCGTCGTTGTCGAGGATGACGAAGATATCCGGGGACTTTTGGAGGCCGTGCTGTCGCAATCCGGATTCGTTGTTCACGCCACGGCATTGGGAAACGACGGCGTGGAACTGGTGAAACGGCATGCACCCGATCTGGTCACGTTGGACCTGGGCCTGCCCGATATCGACGGTTTCGAAGTGGCTCGCAGGATCCGGTACAGTTCAGATGCCCATATCGTCATGCTGACCGCCCGAACGGATGAGATCGACACGATTTTGGGGCTAGAGACAGGAGCGGATGACTTCCTGACCAAGCCCTTCAGCCCCCGGGAACTGAGGGCCCGGGTCGAAGCCATCATGCGCCGTCGAGAACGTCACCGGGTATACGGTGAAACCTCGGCAACGACGGGCGCACCAGCCGCGCCAGCTGTCGCCGAACCACTATCGGGCCAGCAAGTGGCCGCAAGAGAACCGGAGGCGTCGACAACGTCTGTGGGCCTCAATGGATTGGTGCTGGATTCTGCCTCCTACTGCATTGAAGCGGAGGGCACGGAGATCGCAGTGACCCCTACCGAGTTCGCCTTGCTCCAAGCCATTCTGGTTGGCGGGCGCACGGTACGGACCAAGACTTCACTGGTTAGAAGACTGCGTGATGAGGATGCCGACGCCGGTACGTTCGTCTCCGAAGCAGACGAGCGCAGCGTGGAAGTCCACATCGGGAACCTTCGGCGCAAGCTCGCGGACAACGCGAAGGCGCCCCGCTGGATCGAAACGGTCCGTGGCATCGGCTACCGTGCCGCCCGGCCCCGCCAGTCCGCAGGAGGGGCATGATCCCAGTTCAAGACACTAAACTGGAGCCATGACTTCCGTGGCACCCCTGGTTCTGGGCATTGAATCCTCCTGCGACGAAACCGGTATCGGGATCGTCCGGGGCGCCGAACTACTGGCCAACACGGTCTCCTCCTCCATGGACGAACACGTCCGCTTTGGCGGTGTCATCCCCGAAATCGCCTCCCGGGCCCACCTGGAGGCCTTCGTGCCGACACTGGAGGAAGCCCTCTCCACTGCCGGCGTGCGCCTGGCCGACGTCGACGCGCTCGCCGTCACCTCGGGCCCCGGTCTCTCCGGGGCGCTCATGGTCGGAGTGGCCGCAGCAAAAGCCTTGGCCCTGGCCTCGGGGAAACCGCTGTATGCCATCAACCATTTGGTAGCCCATGTGGGGGTGGGGGTGCTCGACGGCGGGGCTCTACCCGACCGGCTGGGTGCCTTGCTGGTCTCCGGGGGACATACCGAGATCCTGCGGGTGAATTCGCTGGCCTCCGATGTGGAGCTGCTCGGGGCCACCATCGATGATGCTGCCGGAGAAGCGTACGACAAGGTGGCCCGACTCCTGGGGTTGGGCTATCCGGGCGGACCTGTTATCGACACGATCGCCCGTGAGGGCGACCCGAAAGCCATCCGCTTCCCCCGCGGGCTTTCGCTGCCGAAATTCACCGGTACCGCCGAATCCCCGGGAAAACACCGCTACGATTTTTCGTTCTCGGGACTCAAGACCGCGGTGGCCCGTTGCGTGGAGCAGTACCGGGCCCGCGGCGTAGAACTCCCGGTGGCGGACATCGCCGCCTCCTTCCAGGAAGCGGTGGTCGACGTGGTGACCAAAAAAGCCATCATGGCCTGCACCGAACACGGGCTGGACAACCTTCTGCTCGGTGGTGGCGTCGCGGCGAACTCGCGCCTGCGTGCACTACTTGCCGCCCGGTGCACCTCTGCCGGCATCACATTGAGGGTTCCGCGGATCGGGTTATGCACCGACAACGGGGCGATGGTGGCGGCGCTGGCCTCACAACTGGTGATGGAGGGGGTCGAGCCCACCGGCCTAGAATTCTCCGCCGATTCCGGCCAACCGGTGTCGGCCATCAGCCTGTAGCCCGCTGCTCAGGCGATGTGCATTCTGGCGATGTTGTCTTTCACCACGGCGCGCAGGTCCCCTGAGTTGGTGGCAGCGATCTTGCGTTGCCACTGGTAGCCGGCTCCACCCCGGATGATGCGTTCGACGTCGGCGAGTTCATCACTGCACCCCAGTTTGCGGGCCACCGGCTCCAACCGGTTCAGCTCTCGCATCAGGTGGTCGGTGACCAGCATTTCATCACCGGCGGCATTGAGGATGATGATCGCGTCCATGCCATAGCGGGCGGCCCGCCACTTATTTTCCGTGCGATGCCAGGGAGGCATCACGTCGATGCTGCCGCCGTGATCCAAAGTAGTGGACATGTCATCCACCAGGCACTGGGTGAGGGCGGCAATGGCCCCGATGTCCTGCAGCGAGGACAAGCCATCGCAGATCCGCATCTCCACGGTTCCGAACCGGGGGACCGGGCGGACATCCCAGCGGATTTCGGAGATGTCGTCGATGACGCCGGTGTGCAGCATGTCAGCGACGTAGCCTTCGAATTGCGACCAGGTCTCGAAATGGTAGGGCAGTCCCGCGGTGGGCAACTGCTGGAACATCAGGGCCCGGTGGGAAGCGTAGCCGGTGTCTTCCCCGCCCCAGAACGGGCTGGAGGCCGAAAGGGCTTGGAAGTGGGGCTGGTAGTTGATCAGGCCATCGACCACGGGTAGAGCCTTCTCCCGACGATCCAGCCCGACGTGGACGTGCACCCCGTAGATCACCATCTGCTGGCCCCACCACTGGGTGCGGTCGATGAGCTTGGCGTAGCGCTCCTGGTCGGTGACCGGTTGCAGCTTGGGGGAGGCGAACGGGTGGGAGCCGGCGCTATAGAGGTCGATCCCCATGGGGTCGGTGACCTCGCGGATGACCCCGAGGTTCTCGTGGAGCTGGGTCTTGGCCTGGCGGACCGTGTCGCAGACGTCGGTGACGATCTCGACCGTGTTCAACAGCAGCTCCTGCTTCACATGCGGGTGTTCCTCATCGGGAGCCAGCCCGCCGTGGGCAGCATGAACGCCTTCCAAGACCTGCTGGGCCACCGATCGCAGATCCCCGCTGTGGTGGTCCACGAGCGCAACTTCCCACTCGACGCCGAGCGTTGACTGCCGGGAGTCGGCGAAATCGATCTGCATCCGCGTTCCTGACGTCGGTGGGCTATGAGTACCGGCCCAGTCTAGCGGCGGGCGCCGCGCACCGGGCACGGCAACCTCAGAGAGGCTTGACCTCGATGGCCACGCGGCGATCGCCGATCCTCGTGAGGACCAGGGTCGCCCGGCGCCTGGCCTTCTTGCCCACCCCGGCCAACAGCATCTTGCGTAGTTCCTCCGGCGCAACATCGAGCCCGCGCTTCTTGATGTCCAGCACGCCGATCCCTTCGGATTTGGCCCACATGCGCAACGCCTTGACGTTATAAGGATGGACCCGCAGCACTTCGTAGGCCCGGGCAAAGGGGGTCTGTACGTGTTCAGGGGCGCAGAAGTACGCAATATGCGGGTCCACCAGGTGGCCGCCGACCTGCTCAAGCGCCTCGGCCACCAGTCCGGCCCGGATCACCGCTCCATCGGGTTCGTAGAGGTAGCCTTCGATGTCGCCGACGGGAACCTCACCGCGCAATGAAGCCCCGGCGTCGTGGTCCGTGGACGAAGTCAGTTCGTGGGAACCCCCGGGGCCCAGCACCAGGGAGGCCCGGCGGATTCCGGCCCGGGCCAGGGGGCCGAACCAGAGTGTGACCTCGGTGACATCGCCGTTGACCGAGACCCACTGGGCTTCGCAGGTGGCCGGCAGGGATTCGTGGGGGATCCCAGGGCCGAGCTTCACCCCGACGGGCAGCCCGCGGTCGGCCAACGCTTCGACGTGGGACAACGGTGGGCTGAACGCCTCGGGATCAAACAGTCGGGAGGTTCCTGACGTCGAGGTGGTGCGTCGTGCCGGGTCCAGCCAGACGGCGTCGAAGCCCTCCAGATCGAAGCCGGTGGCATCCGTGTTGACCACGCGGGCATTGGGCCAGGGCATGAGGTTCACCGTGGCCGCTGCCGCGGTGGTCTCATCGAGTTCGACGGCGGTGACGTCCAGTTCCAGCGAGGCCATGGCCATCGAGTCGACGCCCAGCCCGCAACCAAGGTCGGCCACCTTCGAGAATCCGGCACCCACGAACCGCTGGGCATGCAGGGCGGCGATATTGAGCCGGGTGGCCTGTTCGAGCCCGGCGCGGGTGAAGATCATATGTTCGGCGAACGGTCCCAGCTTGGCGGTCCCCTGGGCGCGGAGACGGGCCTGGTGCACGACGGCGGTGACCAGTTCGGCCTCGTGCCCCTCCTTGCGCAGGCGCAGGTTCAGTTCCAACGCCTCTTGGTCGGTGGTCGCGGCGTCGGCGGGCAGGGAATTGAGCAGACCGAAACCCTCGGGGGAGAGGATGGTGGCAAGGTTTTCCGAGGCAGGAGCGGGGGAAGGCATGGAAACCAGCCTAGTCGCCGGTTGCCTCGTCCGATCGCGTTCAAGAAGGGTAGTGGGGTCGACGAGTCAACTGTGCTCGGTGCGCGCCATGGGGAGTTCTCCCCATGGCGTGGCCGCAGGAGGTGCGGATATCTTGGTGGCTGAGTAAGTTCGGGGACCGGCTGAGAACTCGGATGGTTGCCGGTATCAGGAGTAGAGGGGCAGATTCAGATGAGCGGTGTGCACGGGTACGAGATTGTCCCGGCGACGGTGCGCGGCGCGTTGCGACAAGTCAGAAGTGAACGGGAGGACCTGGATACTCAGCGCGAGGCACTTTTGGGACGGATGGAAGACCTGATGGAAGCGGCGAAGATGCGGGCCGTTACTACCGCTTTGTCCTCGGTCTGGAACGATATGATCGCGATGCAGGCGGAAGCGGCAGGGACACGCATCGACAATGCGGTCACCGGCATGGAGGAATCGGTACAGGCCTTCGAACAAGGCGATGCCACGATGATGGACAGCGCACAAGGATCAATGCAGCAGAGTGTTGTTTTGGACATCGACGACGCACTGACCGTGGAGGAATAGGTATGGTCATTGACGCGACCGGGCTTGAGGGCTGGCCGGAGCCCGCAACTATCGACTCTGCTGCTTCGGCTGTCGCCAAGAAGGGCAAGGACCTCTGCGAAAAGGTGGAGGATTGCGAGACCGCGTGGAAAGGCTTGTACCCGGGGTTCACCACGAAACCCGAGACGGCGCAGGAAAAGGTCAGAGAGTTATTTGACCTGATCACGACCCACGGTGCGGCAGTCAAGGGTGCCACGTCCCTCGTCAAGGATGCCACGGAGGACTTCGCGTCGAAGATCCGCGAGTTGGAAACCCGCAAGACGGAGGCCCGTCTGCGCATCTCCGAACACGATAAACTCGTGGCCGCGGGAACGGAGGTCACCGCAGGCATCTACACGACGGACATGGTTCAGGAATACGTCAATATCCTCGTGGGAGACTTGGTGAAGGCGGCAGAGAACTGTTCCTCCACGCTGGAAGGCATCGACGGACAGGCCATTGAAAGCGCCGGGTTGTTGAAACCGGAATTGGGCGCGGGTGACTACGTCACCATGGCCGCCTGGACGACCTTCGACTCGGTCATTTACAACTACACGGTCCCCACCGCAGTCAGGATTCCCTTGTGGGACTACAGCACCACGGCCCCGAGCGCCGATTGGGTGGGCGACGTCGACGGCAATATCACTCGGGCACCATTCATCACCGGACCAGAACAGGTGGGGTCACGGGTAGAAATCCAGGACGTTGAGCATACCGGGACCAAGAAGGCTTGGACCGGCATGCGGACTCCCATCAACCAGTGGGCCTATGAGCGCTTTGATTGGTACAAGAACCGGGTCGATACCCATTCCACCCTCTATACCCAGGGTGGGCCTCGTTTCTGGGACGTGAAGGGACGGATCCTCGACTTCGAAGATGCGATGCGCAATGGTGGCAAGCTCACCAAGGCCCTGCGTGTGGCCGGACCGATTGCCACCGTTGCCACGATAGGACTCACCTATAAGGGCGAGTATGACCAGGCCGCGGCCGAGCTGGCCGCAGACCACCCTGATTGGACCGAGGACGAAATTTCAGCCCGAGCCCGCGAAATGGCTGGTGTCCAGGGAACGGTCCAGGTTGGTCTGGACATTGGTGCCGGGATGGCGGGCGCTGCGATCGGCACCGCGATCGGTGGCCCCGTGGGCACCGTGATCGGTTTCGGCGTCGGCATCGGCCTCAGTTGGGTCTTGAACGAATCCGGAATCGGGGATGGAATCAAGAACGTCGTCCAAGACATCTGGGATGGTGGCAAGGATCTCGTCGAGGGCGCAGGAGATAAGATCAGCGACGCGTGGAACTCGGTGTTCGGATAGCCTGTAGCCCGTCCGAGGAGGCGGGTAGCCCGGATCCAGAGCGTGGTCCGGCCACGTTGCCGACCGGCGGAACGAACGACAAGGAGACCACAAATGACCGCAGAACAATGGGCCCCCTGGGTGTCCTTCGTGTTCGGGCTGCTCAATTTCATCGCCGGGATCCTGGCTTACCGTGGCCGATACCAGGCCTGGCTGATGCTCAAGGGTTCCTTGATGCCCGGCTGGCCCGGACTGGCTTCCTTGTATCTCGGGGTGGCCTTCATGCTGATCGGCGTGGGGCCCCTGGTCCTGGGGTACGCGCCGCCCTTGCTCCAGCTGGCACATTTCTTCCTGTTATTTCCCAGTCTGGTCGTGGGCATCATCGCGGTATTCTGGCTGCCCTCCTTCATGCTTCCTGCCTGGATCAAGGAAACCCGCAGAAGAATACGAGCAGGCGAGGACCGGCTCTCCCAGGCACTCGCTCCTGGTGGTGCACTTCATGGCCGCCTCGGCGTCGACGCCCGGCACCACAACGGGGGACACGGTGGGCCCCGGGCTGCGAAACCCGATGCCGACGGAAGGAACCGATGAATACCGACACCACGAAGGGGAGGTGGCGCCGGGAAAATCATCAGACCGTCAACCTGCCCTGCCCGATCGAATGGGTCAGGCTCGCCGGGAAGACCGACGCCATGGTGTTGGCCCATCCCGAGGTCTCCCTAGATACGTTCCGGCCGAACATCGTGGTGCGCAGCCATCCGACATCCGGTTCTCTTCCGGCACTGGGCGCACAGTCGCTCGCCGGCATGCTGGGTGGGGTGCCCGGCTCCCATTGCATCGCACACGACCGCGGGGAGGTGGCTGATCGGCCTGCGCGTGGACAATTATTCACGTTCTCCACCGACGAACACACGGTACTGGTTGACCGCTGGTTGTTTTTCGCCGGGGCAAACGCCGTGGAAATCGCAGCCCACTACACCATGGAACAACAGGAGGACATTGCTCCGCTGTTCGCCGAGATCCTTGCCGGGGCGATCATCGATGACGCAGTAGCCGATGGGTCGATGCCCGAACCCCTGCGTGAACCGCCGCTGGACTCGTACCTCCAAGAAACCTCAGGAATCCGTGCCGAAGCCGTGGACCGGGTCTGCCGGATCCAGCCGTATCGACCGGCAGGCCCCGTGTTGACTGATGCGGCCTTCCGTCTGGTCATGGACCATGCCGGGCAGCGTCGGCTGGGGAAGATGCAGGTGATGGCCGCTGCCGGGGAATGTGCCGAACTAGTGGCCGTAGGACTCATGGAGCCTGACGGCACCTTCACCCGTGCCTTCGAGCTGTTGTCGGTTCCCCTAAATTCGGCCCGACGACGGTTTGTCATCGAAGGCCAGTACGGTACCCAAACCACCCAGCTTGATGCTTGGGCAGGGGGAGGAGGGGTGCTGGTGGCCTCGCGGCCCTCACACGCACAACTGGTGCTCGGTGAGACGGAAAGCGCCGTCCCGTCGGGGGCCGTACGCCTGGACGTGATTCGTGAGGGCAGCCTGCCCGGTGCCATCGCTGCCTGGGCCGGCCTGGGGCCCGCGTGGAGCGTGCTGGGAACCGTGGACCAGGTTCCCATGGGGGCCTTTGAAAACCGGGTTGAGGGTTCCGGGGCCCCGCCTGCGGGAGCGGATCGCGCTTTGGAGAGAGCATGGGCCGAACCTTGGTTCGTGTGGCGCTTTCGGATGCCGGATCTGGACATGGAACGGGCGTGGCTTAATGCCGGGGGTGCCGGACACTTTGCGATTGGCCGCTCCCCGGAAGGGACCATGAAGGTCCAGGCAACGCCTTCGGCACATGTCTGGAAAACCATGAGCCAGGAGATCGGGTTGGCTCTTCAACTTCACTAGCTTCCTCAAGGTCCGGGGGCGGCGAACTCCGGATTGTGCTGCGGTACGCTGCGTCCGGAGAAACAGAGAACGACGAGGAAGTGGACGATGTCAGCTGAAGAATGGTCGCCGTGGGTGGCAGCAGCGTTCGGGCTGGTCAACCTGATCGCCGGAATCCAGGCCTATCGTGGCCGATACCAGGCGTGGCTGCTACTCAAAGGCGGTCTGTTCCCGGGCTGGCCGGGACTGGCATCCCTATATCTCGGGGTGGCGTTCACCCTGGTGAGCGTCTCGCCGCTGGTGCTGGACAATGGGTCACCGCTACTCATATTAGCCATCTTTTTCACGCTGTTCCCCTCCTTGGGGATAGGCATCATCGCGATGTTCTGGTTGCCCTCGTTCATGCTTCCCGCCTGGATCAAGGAAACCCGCAGGAAAATACGGGCAGGGGAGGACCAGTACTCACGGGACATGCGTCCTGGCGGTGCCCTGTATCGTCGCCTCGGCGTCGATCCCCGATACCAGCCCGGGGGAAGCGAGGGGCCGCCCCTGGAGAATACCGATGGCGAACGCCCGACCGTGATCCGCCGCGAAGACTAGACCGGCACCGTCCCACCCGATGGAAGGCCTGCCGCCGTCGCACGATTTGGCACTCGCCTTGACCGAGTGCCAGCGACCTCATAGAGTCTGTATTAGCACTCGAAGTCATCGGGTGCTAAAGCCTGAGGTACTTGCCAGCTGGCACCGCGACGACGGTTGGTACACCCCAACGGCCCCGTAACCATTGGTAACTCACGCAAAGGAGAGATCCGCATGTCGGTCTCCATCAAGCCTCTCGAGGATCGCATCGTTGTTCAGCCGCTCGAGGCGGAACAGACCACGGCTTCCGGCCTGGTCATCCCTGACACCGCCAAGGAAAAGCCCCAGGAGGGCAAGGTCGTGGCAGTGGGCCCGGGACGCGTTGACGACAACGGCAACCGCGTTCCCGTCGATGTCGCCGAGGGCGACGTCGTCATCTACTCGAAGTACGGCGGCACCGAGGTCAAGGTCGGCGGCGCCGAGTACCTGGTCCTCTCCGCCCGCGACGTTCTGGCCATCGTCGTCAAGTAGTTCCCGAGCGTGAAGCCCCGGCCCCAGCGGCCGGGGCTTCGCGCGGTGAGCAAGGAGTAGCAAACATGGCAAAGCAGCTTTCATTCAACGACGACGCCCGCAAGGCGCTCGAGGCCGGCATCAACAAGCTGGCCGATACCGTCAAGGTCACGATCGGCCCGCGCGGTCGCAACGTGGTCCTGGACAAGAAGTGGGGAGCCCCCACGATCACCAACGACGGGGTGACCATCGCCCGCGAGATCGAGCTCGACGATTCCTATGAGGATCTCGGGGCCCAGCTCGCCAAGGAGGTCGCCACCAAGACCAACGACGTCGCCGGCGACGGAACCACCACCGCCACCGTGCTCGCCCAGGCCCTGGTCAAGGAAGGCCTGCGCAACGTCGCTGCCGGCGCGGCGCCGGGCGAGATCAAGCGTGGCATCGAGGCCGCGGTCCAGGCCGTGACCGCCCGTCTGGCAGAGAACGCCCGTCCCGTCGAAGGCGAGGACGTGGCCAACGTGGCCGCGATCTCCGCCCAGGACGACGAGATCGGCGAACTGCTGGCCAAGGCGTTCGGCACGGTCGGCGCCGAGGGTGTCATCACGATCGAGGAATCGAACACGACCTCGACCGAGATGAGCATCACCGAGGGCATGCAGTTCGACAAGGGCTACCTGTCCCCGCACTTCGTGACCGACCCGGAGCGTCAGGAGGCCGTCCTCGAGGACGCCATGATCCTGATCCACTCCGGCAAGATCTCTGCCGTGCAGGACTTCCTGCCGCTGCTGGAGAAGGTTCTGCAGGCCAATAAGCCGCTGTTCATCATTGCCGAGGACGTCGAGGGCGAAGCCCTGTCCACGCTGGTGGTCAACAAGCTGCGTGGCACGCTGGGCGTCGTGGCCATCAAGGCTCCGGGCTTCGGCGATCGCCGCAAGGCCATGATGCAGGACATCGCGATCCTCACCGGTGCCCAGGTCGTCTCCCAGGACCTCGGCCTGAAGCTGGACCAGGTCGGCACCGAGGTTCTCGGTTCCGCCCGCCGCATCACGGTCACCAAGGACAACACCACGATCGTCGATGGCTACGGAGACACCGCGGATGTCGATGATCGGGTGGCGCAGCTCAAGGCTGAAATCGGACGCACCGATTCCGAGTGGGACAAGGAAAAGCTCCAGGAACGCCTGGCCAAGCTCTCCGGCGGCATCGGCGTGATCCGTGTCGGCGCTGCTACCGAGGTCGAGCTCAAGGAACGCAAGCACCGCATCGAAGACGCCGTCTCCGCCACGCGTGCCGCGATCCAGGAGGGCATTGTCGCCGGTGGCGGTACCGCCCTGGTCGATGCGCTCTCCGTGCTCGACACCGACCAGAACGTGGCCGCCCTCGAAGGTGATGCCGCCGCCGCGGTGGGCATCGTCCGCCGTGCGCTGGTCCAGCCGTTGCGCTGGATCGCCCAGAACGCCGGCTTCGATGGCTACGTCGTGGCGAACCATGTCTCCGAGTCCGCAGTGAACTCCGGCTTCAACGCCAAGACGGGTCAGTACGAGGACCTGCTGGCCGCCGGTGTCATCGACCCGGTGAAGGTCACACGCTCGGCACTGCAGAACGCCGCTTCGATCGCCGCCCTGGTGCTCACGACCGAGACCCTGGTCGCCGAGAAGCAGGAAGACGAAGACAGCGACGCCCATCAGCACTAGGTTGTCGTAGGACGAATGACCCTCTCCCCGCGCCGTGGTGCGGTGGGAGGGTCATTCACGTTAAGCGCCCGGGCCGCTCCGTGCCGGGGATGCGGGGTTTTGACCGGGTCCGCATGAGTAGTAACGGTTCGGTAACGACGGGCTGCTAAAATGGCTGACGTTGGGCCGGGAAGGGCCCCGTTGGATGCCAGCTACCAGCCACAGGAAGGGGACCAGCCATGTCCGAGCCTCCCCGTGGCCCGGGCGGCACCGCCACCCCGTCGGCGGCGCGGACCCCGGAGGCAGCCCCGGCCGGACCGATCCCGGTCAAACCGCATTACCGCCCCGAGGTCCAGGGGCTGCGCGCCTTCGCGGTGCTCATGGTGGTCACCTATCACGTCTGGTTGGGCCGGGTCTCCGGCGGCGTGGACGTCTTCCTGCTGATCTCCGCGTTCCTGCTGACCTCCTCCTTCGCCTATAAGCTCTCCTCGGGGAAGCCCATCGGCTTGCTGCGGTATTGGCTACACCGGTTCAAATCGCTGCTGCCGGCCGCCGTCGTCGTCCTCCTGGCCGTCCTGGCAGGAACCGCGGCGCTGTTGCCGCGGACCCGGTGGGGAGAGGTCTTCGAACAGACCTGGTCGACCCTCTTCTACACGCAGAACTGGACCCTGGCGCGGGAATCGGTGGACTACTATGCCGAGAACCACGGCGCCGCCAGCCCCTTGCAGCACTTCTGGTCGTTGTCGATCCAGGGACAGGTCTTCATCCTCTGGCCGCTGCTCATCGGCGTTTCGGCCCTCCTCTGGAAACTGATCCGCAGGAGGCGCCCGCAGCTGGGGTTCGGCCCCGTCCTGGCGGTGGCCTTCGGCCTCGTCTTCGTCGGATCGTTGGCCTACTCGATCCACGTGACCTCCACCAGCCAGTCCTGGGCCTATTTCGACACCGGCGCCCGGTTGTGGGAGTTCGCCCTCGGGTCCCTGCTGGCCGTGCTCCTGCCCCATGCGGGGCAACTGCCGATGGTGGTGCGAGTCGTCTTGGGGTGGGCCGGACTGTTGGCCATGCTCTCCTGCGGCATCCTGTTGCAGGTCCAACAGCAGTTCCCCGGATACATCGCCCTCTGGCCGACCCTGTCCGCCGCGGCCATCATCATCGCCGGACGGACCGGGCATCCGTTCGGTGTCGATCGCCTGCTCGCGGCCCGCCCGTTGACCCGGCTGGGGGACCTCTCCTACGCGCTGTATCTGTGGCACTGGCCCCTCCTGGTGATCTACCTGTCGGTGAACCAGTTGAACGAGCCGGACTTCCTGGGAGGCCTCGGGGTGATCGGGCTGTCCCTGGGCCTGGCCTGGGCCACGACCCGGGTCGTCGAAACCCCGTTCCACGGCTGGGTCTGGCCCACGCTGCATCGCCGTCGGCTCGGCCTGGTGGTCGGACTGCTCGTGGCCATCGTCGCGATGCCGCTCAGCGGCTGGCAGGCACGGGTCGCCGCCGACGAAACCAGCGCCCGGGCCCAACCGAAGCAAGACAACCCCGGTGCCGCATCCTTGACGCCGGGCTTCGAAGCCACCGGGGACCCCGAGGCCATGGTGCGTCCACTGGCGACCCGGCTCTCGGGGGAGTGGGCCAACTACGGCGGCGAGTGCGGCCAGGGGTATGAACTGACCGATCCGGTCATGGAATTCTGCCAAATGGGCGGGGACCCGCAGACCGCCGAGAAGACGATCATCGTCCTGGGGGATTCGCACGCCCAGCACTGGACCAGCGCCCTGGACAAGGCGGCCCAAAGGAACAACTGGGCGTGGGTTCTCATCAACCGCAATGCCTGCCGTTTCGGTGCCGAGGATCCCAGCCGTGATGCCGAATGCAACGAATTCAACCAGGTGGCCACCGACTACGTGCTGGACCACGACGCCGATGCGGTGCTGACGCTGGGCACCCTGACCCAGGCCTATGCCTCCACCGACGAGCGCACCCCGGCCGACGAGGAGACCATCGTCCCCGGCTACGAAGAAGGAATCCGGCCCTTCCTCGCCCAGGGAAAACAGGTCATTGCGATGCGTGACACCCCCCGCTTCGGATTCGGGGTGCCCGAATGCGTGGACCTCAATGGGCCCGACTCGGAAAAATGCCAGGTCCCCCGGGATGAACTGATCGCCGTGGACTCCCCATTGGATGACCTTCGGGCCGAGGTCGACCGCGGCGACCTGCCGGGCGAACTGGATTTCCTGGACATGACCAGCGTGCTCTGCCCGGAGGGCACCTGCAGCCCCGTCATCGGCAACGTGCTCGTCTATCTCGACAAATCCCATCTGACCAAAACCTATGTGCGCTCCACCTCCGAGGTGTTCGAACGCCGGCTGAAATCGGGGCTGCACTGGTGAACGAAGCCCTCCGACGGGTTGCGTTGCACACACCGGCGGAGCCAAGGCGTGTCAGTCGGGCGCCGAAGGTCCTAGGATGTAAGCAATCCTCTGACGGCTTCGAAAGGTTCCCCGTGTCCGAGTTCAATCCCTTTGCCCTTGAAGGCCTCACCTACGACGACGTCCTGCTGCTGCCCGGGCCCACGGATGTCATCCCCTCGGAAGCGGATACGGCCACGCGGCTGACCAAGCGCATCACCATCAACATCCCGTTGCTCTCCGCGGCCATGGATACCGTCACCGAGGCCCCGATGGCGATCTCGCTGGCCCGTCAGGGCGGCATCGGCATCATCCACCGCAACCTCTCCATCGACGACCAGGCCCGCCAGGTCGACCAGGTCAAGCGCAGCGAATCCGGGATGATCACCGACCCGGTGACCATCAGTCCGGATGCCACGTTGCAGGAACTCGATGACCTCTGCGGGCACTACCGGGTCTCCGGACTGCCGGTCGTGGACGCTCAGAAGAAGCTGCTGGGCATCATCACCAACCGGGATACCCGGTTCATCCCCCTCGAGCAGTTCCTGACCACCAAGGTCTACGAGGCGATGACCGCGATGCCGTTGATCACCGCGCGCGTCGGGGTGCCCCGTGACGAGGTCATCGCGTTGTTGAGCAAGCACCGCATTGAGAAGCTCCCGCTGGTCGACGACGACGGCGTCCTGCAGGGCCTGATCACCGTCAAGGACTTCGACAAGGCCGAGCAGTACCCGCTGGCCACCAAGGACGACGAGGGGCGCCTGCGCGTCGGTGCCGCCGTCGGATTCTTCGGCGAAGGCTATGACCGTGCCATGGCACTGGTCGAGGCCGGGGTCGATGCCCTGGTCGTGGACACGGCCAACGGCCACAGCCAGGGCGTGCTGGACATGATCACCCGGTTGAAGAAGGACCCGGCAGCAGCCCACGTGGACGTCATCGGTGGCCAGGCGGCCACCCGTGAGGGGGCCCAGGCACTGATCGATGCCGGCGCCGATGCGATCAAGGTCGGGGTCGGTCCCGGTTCCATCTGCACCACCCGCATCGTCGCCGGGGTCGGCGTCCCGCAGATCACCGCCATCCATGAATCCGCCAAGGCCTCCATCCCCGCCGGCGTGCCGCTGATCGCCGATGGCGGTCTGCAGCATTCGGGTGATATCGGCAAGGCCCTGGTCGCCGGCGCCGATTCGGTGATGCTCGGTTCCCTGTTGGCCGGCACGGCCGAATCCCCGGGGGAACTGGTCTTCATGAACGGCAAGCAGTTCAAGGCCTACCGTGGCATGGGCTCCCTGGGGGCCATGCAGACCCGGGGGAAGAACACGTCCTTCTCGAAGGACCGCTACTTCCAGGCCGACGTCCCCTCGGATGAGAAGCTGATCCCCGAAGGCATCGAAGGCCAGGTCCCCTACCGCGGTCCGGTCGCCGCCGTCGCACACCAGCTGGTCGGCGGACTGCACCAGACCATGTTCTACGTCGGCGGCCGCACCATCGCCGACCTCAAGGAGCGCGGGAAGTTCGTGCGCATCACCGCGGCGGGGCTCAAGGAATCCCACCCCCACGACATCACCATGACCGTCGAAGCCCCGAACTACCGAACGCGCTGAGCCCGTGGCGCAGCCGAAGCAGCTCAAGAAGCTCACCCGCGACCGCATGGAACGCACGGGGGAGTCCTACACCACAGCCCGCAAGGCCATTCTCGATGGCCGCCCCGAACGCCCCTCGGCCCGCCCGGCTCCGGCCGGCACCCCGGGGCGCGCGGGAGGTCCGGCTGCCGGGCCGGGCCGGCCGGCGGCGGATCCGGATGAGTTGCCGGAGTATCCGGCACCGGCTGAGGTCACCCAGTACGACGCCGGTCTCTGGCACCGGGTGCTGACCCAGGCGGGGGTGGTCCACCCGTTGACCGGCCAGCCGCTCAGCGAGGCCCTGCTGGCCGGTCTGGCCGGGGGCATCGGCTTCATGGTCTTCGTCTTCGACGAGGAATCGAGTACGGCCGCCACGGTCGTCACCCGGGCCCATCCCGAGCCCTATACGGCGAACCTGCTGACCCGTAGCGGGGCGACCGTGCGTGAACAGAGGACCGGCAGCGCCCGGTTGGCCGCCCAGTACCTCGACGCGGGGCTGGACACCGGCCGAGCCGTCGTCGTCCGGGTCAGTCGGGTTTTGCTGCCGTGGGTGGACGCCGGCATCGCCGATGGGGACGAACCAGTGGATGTGGCGGTGCTCGGCGAACACGACGAGGGCGAGCTGATCATCGATGACGGCTCCGGGGAACTGCAACTCATCGACCCCGAATCCCTGGCCGCGGCCCGCAGTCGACCCAAGGCCCTGAAGAACTGGCAGGCTTGGATCCCGTCCACCGGCGGGCCCGACGCCGATGCCCTCAAGAAGAACATCCTCGAGGCCATTACCGAGACCACAGGACGGCTGCTGGGGACCCGTGAACTGCACGACATGCCCGAACACTTCGCCGCGAACGTGGGGATCGCCGGCCTGCGGACCTGGGCCGGGCAACTACGAGACACCACTTCCTCCCAAGGCTGGACCCGGCTGCTGGCCGGGCAGGGCCGGCTGACCTACGCCTTGGGCACGGTCGTCGGGTTCCTCACCGACGGACGCTACGGCGGCCCGGGCGGGCTGCGGGGGCTCTACGCCGACTTCCTGGACGAGGCCGCGGAACTGCCCGGTCTTGAACGTCTGGGCGCAGCCAGCCCCGGCTACCGGGAGTTGGCCGGGCAGTGGGACGAGCTGGCCGAAATGATCGATCCGGAGATCGAAGCGGAGGCGCGCAGCGCGCATTTCGCCGCACTCGCCGACCGGGTGGAGCCGCTGGCCGAGGCCGAGGAAAAAGCAGCCCGTCGACTCGTCGAGGTGCTGGCCACCCTCGGCGCGTAGGGCGCGTCCGGGAGGGAGCGGTACCGGCAGCGGGGGAGGCCGCAAAACCCGACGTCACTTCGGGGATCATTTTTGTCCGCCCGTGCGTTGTACCCAGTAGGATCAGTGAAAAGAACTTATAGAGGAGAACACCATGGCCCGTGGGGGCAACCCGATGTTCCAATCCAAGGCGTTCCGCGAGCAGATGCGGCCCGAGGGGAACACGACCACCAGTGACCAGCGCACTGCCGAGCCGATGAGCTCGCAGTCGCTGCAGGATCTCTACAACTCACCGTCCGCCTCCCCGGTCCAGACCGGGCGGCTGACCTATAACGACGTGGTCTCCAAGACCGTGCTGATGTGGGGCACCCTGGTGATCACCGCCGTCGTCGGCTGGCAGATGCCCGCGTTGATGCTCCCGGCCATGCTCATCGGCTTCGTGCTTGCCCTGGTCAACATCTTCAAGCGCGAACCCTCACCGGTGTTGATCATGCTCTACGCCGCCGCAGAAGGGGTGTTCCTCGGCGCGATCTCCGGGGTGTTGGATGCCATGTATGACGGCATCGCCGTCCAGGCGGTGCTCGCCACCTTCTCCGTCTTCGCCGTGACCTTGTTGCTCTACCGCTCGGGCAAGTACCGGGCGACCCCGAAGATGACCAAGATGTTCACCATCGCGATGGGCGCCTACCTGCTCTTCAGCCTGGTGAACCTGGGCCTGATGCTCTTCGGCGTCTCCGATTCCATGTTCGGCGTGCGCAGTGAGTACCCGCTGCTCGGCGTGGGCATCGGCATCCTGGCCGTCCTGTTGGCCACCTACTCGCTGGTGCTGGACTTCACCCAGATCCAGCGCGGAATCGAGCAGGGTGCCCCGGCGAAGTTCGCCTGGACCGCGGCCTTCGGCCTGACCGTGACCATGGTCTGGCTGTACATCGAGATCCTGCGCATCATCGCCATCCTGCGCAACTAGCTCGACCACGACCCAGGACGACGGCGGTGCCCCTTCAGGGTGCCGCCGTCGTCATGTATGCAGCACCCGGTTCGCCGCGGCGATATCGTAGGGGAACATCCAGCCAGGAAGGGAACAGCGATGAGTGGGACCACGGCCGCGCCCACGGGCCGGCAGTTCACGATCCGCGGCGGCGGGTCCGAAGCCGTCATCACCGAGCTGGCTGCCGCCCTGCGCCTCTACCGCCGCAACGGCATCGATCTGGCCCAGCCCTTCGGGGAGGACGAATTGCCGCCCTCGGGGTCCGGGATCCTGCTGGCGCCCTGGGGCAACCGGATCCGCGACGGGCGCTGGGAACTCGACGGGCGGACCCAGCAGCTGGATGTGACCGAGGTGGCCACCGGCAATGCCATTCACGGGCTGCTGCGCAATACCGGCTACCGGGTGGATGCCTCCAGCGAATCGTTGATCTGCCTGTCGGCCGAGATCTTCCCGCAGCATGGTTTCCCCTTCCGGATGACCCATACCGTGACCTACGCCCTCGACGCCGAAGGGGGGCTCTCGGTCACCCAGGATCTGCTGAACCACAGCGCACGCAGTGCGCCCGCGGCGCTGGGGGCCCACCCCTACCTGCGCCTGGGCGAGGTGCCCACCGAAGACCTGGTGCTCGGTGTCCAGGCCGACACCGCACTGGTGACCGACGAGCGACTCATCCCCACCGGCAGCACCCCGGTAGCCGGGGATACCGATCTACGCGCCGGCCGCCGGGTGGGGGATCTGCGCATCGACATCGGTCTGACCGGGCTGACCCTGCACGACGACGGGGTCCACCACCACCGGCTGACCGCACCGGATGGCCGGGCCGTCGGGGTCTGGGCCGATGCCGGCTTCGATTACGTCCAGGTGTTCGTCACCGAGGGCTATGCCGGCCAACCGTTGGCGGTGGCCATCGAACCGATGACAGCCCCGGCCAACGCCTTCAACTCGGGGGAGGGGCTGACCTGGTTGACGCAGCATGAGCATCTGATCGGTCGTTGGGGCATCGAATCATGGCTCTGAGCCCCGGGCCCGGACACCGCAACGTCACCGGGGACCTTCCCTATGGCGTGCGGATCGCCGCGGCCTGGAGCTGGCGGGTGGCCATCATCGTGGCGACGACCGGTCTGGTGCTGTGGTTGTTGAGCCACGTATCGTTGCTGGTGATCCCCTTGATGATCGCCGCCCTGCTGGCCGGGCTGCTGATGCCCGTGGTGAGGTTGCTCCGGCGCTGGAAGCTGCCCAACGGCCTGGCCACCGGGGTGACGATGCTGGTGTTCCTGGCCGTGATCACCACCTTGCTCTCGCTGGTGGGACGGACCATGGCCCGGGGCATGATGAGCCTGTGGCAACAGGCACTGGCCGGGGCCGCCCAGGTCCAGCACTGGCTCTCCTCCGGCCCGCTGCAGTTGAGCAACCAGGACCTGGACCGTTATCTCGACGGGGCGCTGACCCAACTGCAATCCAATAGCGACACGATCCTCAGCGGGGCCGTGTCCTGGGGCAGCGCCCTCGGACACGGGGCCGCCGGACTGCTGCTGGCCTTGTTCTCGCTGGTCTTCTTCCTGCTCGAAGGCGAACGCATCTGGGCCTTCGTGGTCGGGCTGATGCCGCGGCGGGCCCGGGCCGCCATCGACGGTGCCGGTCGCCGGGGCTGGATCAGCCTGGTCATCTACACCAGGGTGCAGCTCTTCGTCGCCTTCGTCGACGCCGTTGGCATCGGGGTCGGGGCCGCGATCCTCGGGGTCCCGCTGGCCTTCCCGCTGGGCGGACTCGTCTTCCTGGGCTCGTTCATCCCCATCATCGGCGCCTTGGCCACCGGCGCCCTGGCCGTCCTGCTGGCCCTGGTCGCCAACGGGTGGATCAACGCGCTGGTCATGCTGGCCGTCGTCCTGCTGGTCCAGCAGGCGGAATCCCATATCCTGCAGCCGCTGGTCATGGGCAGGGCGGTGAGCCTCCACCCCTTGGCCGTCGTCCTGGCCGTCACCGGCGGCACGCTCATTGCCGGTATCACCGGCGCCTTGTTCGCCGTGCCGGTCATGGCCGTGCTGAACACCATGATCCGCTATATTTCGGCGCGTGGCTGGGAAACCCCCGGCGCGTGGGCCGTGGATGGCGATCCACCCCCGGGCCCCGATGCGCCGTTCACGGCGCCGGCGGACCTGGACGGCGAAACCGATGCCGTCGTCTCGCCCGGGCCCCACACCGGAGAACCACCCCGGTGACCGACTCCCTTGATGAAAGCGTCCCCATGCAGCAGCCACCCGATACCACCACCCACCAGACTCTGCCCGTCACCCTGGCCGATATCGAAGCCGCCGCCGAACTCCTGGAGGGCGTCATCGCGCACACCCCGGTGGAGCATTCCCGGGCCCTGGGCACGTTGACCGGCAGCGATGTCTACCTCAAATGCGAGAACCTGCAGCGGGCCGGATCCTTCAAGGTCCGTGGCGCCTACGTGCGCATGGCCCGGCTGAGCGAGGCGGAGAAGGCCCGCGGCGTCGTGGCCGCCTCCGCGGGCAACCATGCCCAGGGTGTCGCCGTGGCGGCCGCCCGGCTGGGCATCGAGGCCCGGATCTACATGCCGTTGGGTGTCGCCCTGCCCAAGCTCACCGCGACCAAGGACCACGGCGCCGAAGTCATCCTGCACGGACACAACGTGGACGAGGCCCTGGCGGAGGCCCAACGCTATGCCGACTCCTCCGGGGCCGTGTTCGTTCACCCCTTCGACAACGCGGACATCATCGCCGGGCAGGGAACCATCGGGCTGGAACTGCTCGAACAACTGCCCGACGTCGACACCGTGCTCATGGGCGTCGGTGGCGGCGGACTGCTGGCCGGGGTGGCGACCGCGGTGAAGGCCAAGGCCCGCGAACAGGGCCGGGAGATCCGGGTCATCGGCGTCCAGGCCGAGAATGCGGCCTCCTACCCTCCGTCGCTGGCCGCCGACGCACTGGTGCCGTTGGAGAAGGTCTCCACGATCGCCGACGGCATCGCCGTGGGCCGTCCGGGCCAACTGCCGTTCTCGATCATCCGCGAACTGGTCGACGACGTCGTCACGGTCAGCGAGGATGCCCTGGCCAGGGCCCTGGTGTTCCTGCTCGAGCGTTCCAAGCTCGTGGTGGAACCCGCGGGGGCCGTCGGGGTCGCGGCCCTGTTGGAGGGCAAGTTGGCCGAACTGGGCATCGATTCCAAGCGCACCGCCGTCGTCCTCTCGGGGGGCAACATCGATCCGTTGCTGCTGCTCAAGGTGATCCAGCGCGGTCTGGCGGTCGCCGGACGCTACCTGACGGTGCGGATGATGCTTGATGACCGGGCGGGGGAGCTGGCCACGATTTCCCGGGTGATCGCCGAATCCGATGCGAACGTCACCGGGGTGGACCACACCCGGATCGGCGGTTCGTTGTCGATGGGCGATGTCGCGATCACCATCGACATGGAGACCAAGGGCCACCTGCATTCCGAACAAGTGCTGGACAACTTGCGGGCCGAGGGGTTCCAGCCGCTGATCATCACCACCTGAGCCCGTCCCCGGGGCTTAAGAGAAACAGCGGCCTGCATCTCCCGGAGGAGGTGCAGGCCGCTGGGCCCCCACCCGGCCGTCGGCCGATGGCCGCGGTCGGACTGGATGGTGGTGGCTAGCCGACGTAGGGCTTCGCGGAAATGATCTCGACCTCGATCGACTTGCCGTTCGGGGCGGTGTAGCTGAGCTTGTCGCCCACCTTCTTGCCGTGCACCGCGGCACCGATGGGTGCCTTTTCGCTGTAGACCTCCAGGCCCGAATCGCCGGCCACCTCGCGGCTGCCGAACAGGAACGTGGTCTTGTCGCCGGCGATGTTCGCCTCCACGAGCATGCCGGGCTCCACCACGCCGTCATCGGCCGGGGCGTCGCCGACTTCTGCTTTCTGCAGGAAGTCCGAGAGGTACTGGATGCGGGCCTCGGCTTTGCCCTGCTCCTCCTTGGCGGCGTGGTAGCCCCCATTTTCCTTCAGGTCGCCTTCAGAGCGGGCCTGCTCGATCTTGTCGACGATCTCAGCGCGGCCGGGACCCTGCAGGTGCTCGAGTTCAGCGGACAAGCGGTCGTGAGCCTCCTGGGTGAGCCAGAGAGCCGGTTCATTGTTGGTGGTCAACGTACTTCTCCTTGTAGTAAATGGGCCGGTCGGATGACCGGCCACCAAACTGCAGTGTTTGCCCCGCCCGAGGCGATGCAAGCAAAGACCCCGCCGTGCGTGATGAAGAACCGCGGTCCGTCACCAGGTCAAGGCGGGGTGGATCGTATGTGAACGATTTTAGCCATTATCGGGCGAAACCCCAAGTGGCGCATCCCCCGATGGTCATACTCGGGTCAGTCGACGACCCAACAGGTGGTCACCCCACCGGTCACCCCGAGTGATTCGGTGCGCAGGTCGAAGTCCTTGATGATCGTTTGTCGTCCGCTGCCCTCGGAGGCGTCAAACGTGACCGTCTCCCACCCGACCACAGCGTAGGACTCATTCATCACCCGCAGGTTGCAGGCCACCGTGTCCGAGGGTTTCTTCTCCAACTGGATGGTGACGTTGGCGCTGGTGTCGGAGGTGATGTCGAAGGCCACGTCCTTGCTGGAGTAGGGCTTGATGTTCCACCAGGCCACCACGCCGGCCGCGATGATCGCCAGGACCAGTCCCGCGACGATCATGACGATTTTGCGCCGCCGGCTCAGGCCGCGCTTGGGTGCGCCATAACGATTCGCTACGCTGGAAGGTGGCGCGTCGCCCGTTGAGGGAGGAGGCGCCGGCTGCTGGGTGTTCATCCCCACCAGTCTAGGTCTTTTCGCAGGACGGCAAATCGGCCGTCCTGATGGCATTGAGGAGCAAGCTCATCGTGGAAGAAGCCCGGGTCGTTCCCGTCCCGCCGTCAGAGGGTTTCCGGCTCCTAGCCGTCCATGCCCACCCGGATGACGAATCGAGCAAGGGCGCAGCCATGATGGCGGCCTACGCCTCCGCCGGCGCCCGGGTCATGGTGGCCTCCTGCACCGGTGGCGAACGCGGGGACATCCTCAACGCCTCCGCCGGGGAACTCGCCCACGCCCACCGGGACCTGGCCGGACTGCGCCGCAAGGAGATGGCCGAAGCCGCCGCCGCATTGGGCGTCGAGCACCGCTGGATCGGCTTCGTGGATTCGGGCCTACCCCAGGGGGATCCGCTGCCCCCACTGCCTTCCGGGTCCTTCGCCACGCAGAGCCTCGAACGCGCCGCCGCCCCGCTGGTGAAGCTGATCCGTGAGTTCCGTCCGCACGTGATGACCACCTACGACGAAAACGGCGGATACCCGCACCCGGACCACATCATGACCCACCGGGTGTCGGTCGAGGCCTTCGAGGCGGCGGCCGATCCCACGCGCTATCCCGAACTGGGCGAGCCGTGGGAGGTCTCCAAGCTCTACTACGACCGGGCCTTCAGCCCGGACCGCATCCGCACGCTGCACTATGCGATGGTCGAGAACGGCGTCGAATCCCCGTATGAAGAGCGGGTCAAGGCCTTCGAAGCACACCCCGACGAAGAGATGTTCCGCTGGGTCAGCCCCCATGAGACGACGACGCAGATCGCCTGCTCCGACTGCTTCGAGGCCCGCGACCGCGCCCTGCTGGCGCATCGGACGCAGATCGACCCGGAGGGCTTCTTCTTCGCCGTGCCCACCTGGATCTACGAAAAGTACTGGCCCTGGGAGGACTACACGCTGGTCACCTCCCGGGTCGAGGCCCCGACCCCGGAAACCGATCTTTTCGCCGGTCTACGCTAGGTCCGGCCTCGTCGGCCTCCCGGGTAGACTAGGCGGGCCGGTCAGCGCCGGTCCCCACCAAGAAAGAGCATCAAGTGAACCTGTTCTCCTCAGTGCTGGTCGCCGCCAGCTCCGCTCCGGCCGTCCCCACCGGAGACGCCGCCCGTGAGATCGGCCCGGGCTTCGCGGGGTTCGTGGCCACCGCAGCGATGGTCATCGTCGTGATCTTCCTGATCCGGGACATGACCCGGCGCATCCGCCGGGTCCGCTATGCCGGTACCGCCGAGGAACGCCAGAACGAACTGGTTGAACGCGGACGCGAACGCCAGGCGGCCAGCGACGAGTTCCCGCCCCGCAGCAACCCCGGACCCGATGGGAGCATCCGTTTCGGCGATGGGACCGAGGACCAGGGCGACGGCCCCGATCCGACCCGGGGACCGTCCCGCTAGACCGGGCCGGTCGACGCCCACCCGGGATTGGGTGATCCGTCCCACGGCGTCTAGCATGGCCGAGGCGTGGCCTGCGCCATAAGTGCGTCGTCGATTCCGGCGCGCGGCCCATCGGTTCCCCGGAGGATCATCATCAAGCTGCTCAAATCATTCCCGCTGCTCGGCTGGGTCGTCATCGCCATCGTGCTGGGCATCCTCACCGGGCCCGTGATGCCCGCCTGGCTCGGCGGGATCTTCATGACCTACAACTCGATCTTCTCGGGTTTCCTGGGGTTCATCGTCCCGTTGATCATTCTGGGGCTCGTCATGCCGGCGATCGCCGAACTCGGCCAGGGGGCCGGCAAATGGCTCGGGGTCACGGCCCTGATCGCCTACGGGTCCACGGTAGCGGCGGGACTGCTGGCCTACTTCGTCAGCCGCTGGCTGTTCACCCCGTCGCTGGCCGGAGGCGGTCTGGAAACCATCGGGGACGACTCCGGATCGGGCTTCAGCCCCTACCTCACGGTGGTGGCCAGCGCCGGGGACTCCGCCACGGAGATCGTCCTGGAACCGGTCATCGGGGTCATGAGCGCGCTCGTGCTCGCCTTCATCATCGGCATCGGCCTGACGGCGTTCCGCAGCAAGGTGCTCTTCCGCGGGGCCGTCGAGTTCCGCACGATCATCGAGATCGTGATCCGCCGCATCATCGTGCCGGCGCTGCCGTTGTTCATCTTCGGGATCTTCATGGACCTTTCGGCCAGCGGCACCGCGGTCACGGTCCTGACGAAGTTCCTGCTCGTGGCCCTGGTTTCCTTCGGCCTGACCTTCGTCGTGCTGCTGGCGCAGTATTCGGTTGCGGGAGGGATGACCGGGACCAACCCGTTGAAGGCCTTGTGGAATATGCGCGATGCCTACTTCACCGCGCTGGGCACCTCCTCCTCCGCCGCGACGATTCCGGTGACGCTGGCCTCGGCGAAGAAGAACAAGGTCTCGGACTCGATTGCCGGATTCGTCGTTCCGCTGTGTGCCACCATCCACCTCTCCGGGTCGATGGTGAAGATCACCTGCTTCTCGTTCGCGGTGCTGCTGCTCACGGGCGGTGAAACCAGCCTCGGGGCCTACCTGCCGTTCATCCTCATGCTGGGCGTCATGATGATCGCCGCCCCCGGGGTGCCCGGCGGAGCGATCGCCGCGGCGGCGGGGCTGCTCACGCAGATGCTGGGCTTCGGCGAGGCCGAGGTCGGACTCATGTTCGCCGCCTACATCGCCCTGGACAGCTTCGGCACGGCCACGAACGTGACCGGCGATGGGGCCATCGCGATGATCATGAACAAGCTCACCAGCGGCAACCTGGGCGCCCAGGGATTGGAGTCCTCCGCGGAGGACGCGGACATCGAACCGGACCGCGGGCTCGCGCCGCACCCCCTGGACCGCTAGCGCCTTCCGACGGCCGGTTGCCGCCCCGGGCGGCGTGAAAATGATTCCAGGCACTGCCGATACGCATCGGCAGTGCCTGGAATTTCTGGTCCGGCGGTGTTTCCGGGACGGGCCCGGCCGGGGGCTCAGCGGCGGATCATCGAGAGCTGGTAGGTCTCCGGGCCCTCTTCGATGTATTCCACCGCGAACTGGCCGGCGGCGCGTTGCTCCAACTGGGCCAACAGCGGCAGCGGGTTGTGGTTGGCGATCAGCAGGATGCCCCGCCCCGGGGCCAGTCCCTCCAGTGCGCCGAAGATCGTCGCATGGCGGATGGCATGCGGGATGACCCGGGTGTCCAACTCCGCCAGGCCCTCCTCGTCGTGGCCGCCGCAGGCGCATCCGCCGCCGGCCGGTGCCGCGCCCGCGGCTTCCTCGGCCCGCCCCTGGTCCGCGGAGTCGGGGGAGGGGGTGGACAGCTCGGCCAGCAGCTGGTCCAGGTCCACCTTCGGGGAGGAGGCCAGTACGGGGAGGGCTTCGGTGGACGCCATCTCCAGGGCCGTGACCGCTGCCTGGGCGGCAGCGCCGGCCCGGCCCTCCGACGGCTGCTCGGCGAGCCGGGTGGAGGCCGTGGTGGCCGCCGTCGTGGCGTGGTCCAACAACCGGGCCACCAGGGCCGTGTCGTTCGTGTTCCCCGCGGCGGCCAGGCCCCGGGTGAGGGTGCCCAGGCCGGGATCGATATCCGAACCCAGTGTCTGCTGCAGGGCCGCGGGATCCCCGGACTGGGAGGCCACCTTCGACGACCATTCGGCCAGTAGCTGTCGGATTGATTCGAGCGCTGCGGCCGAGGTGCGCGATGAGGCCAAAGTGAGGTTCTCCACGGTGTTCTCCTGGGTTGAGGGGAGGCGAATGGTGCCCTGACACGAACTTTACTACAATATATTCCGTGGTAAATAAAAATCCTGAAAACCCCGGCGCACGGCCCGTGAAGGGCCCCCGCCCGGCTGCCGTCGGGGAACCACAGGTCATGTCCCGGGCCCGTCGGGAGCTGCTCACCCGGTTGGCCGACCACGACGGGGCCTGCCCCGTCGATGAGCTGGCACGCTCCTGCGGCCAGCATCCCAACACCGTTCGCGAGCATCTCGAGGCCCTCGTCGCCTCCGGGCATGTGCTCCGGGTGCCCGCCCCGCAGCCGACCGGCCGGGGGCGCCCGGCCCGGCTCTACCGGGTCGCGGAGCAGGCCGCGGCTCCGGCGGCTGCCGCCACCTTGGCCTCGGTGCTCGCCGCCCAGTTGGCGACCCGTCCCGAGGCCCGGGCCGAAGGCGTCGCGGCAGGACGCGCCTGGGCGGCCTCGCTTCGGACCGGATCCCCCGATGCCGGCCGGGACGATCCGCCCAACGCGCAGACCGTCAGCGACGACATCGCCGGGGCGCTGACCGGCACCGGTTTCACCGCCGAGCGCTCCGCCGAGGACCCCGCGGTGCTGCGGCTGACCCGCTGCCCGCTGCTGGAGGCGGCCCGCGAGCACCCGGACGTCGTCTGCTCCGTCCACCTCGGATTGGTGCAGGGGCTGCTGGACGACGCCGGTGCCCCGGAAACACGGGCCCAGCTGCTGCCCTTCGCCGCCAGCGACGCCTGCCTGCTGCGCCTGGACCCCCCGGAGGCCTCGTGAGCCGGAGTACCGCCGTCCCGGTTCCGGCGACCCTGTTCCGCCGACCGGGAGTCCGGCTGCTCTTCCTGGCGCCCGGCGGAGCGGCGATGCTCCTGGGGCTGAATGCTGCGCTGCTCCTGCTGGGACTGCCGCATCTACCGTTCGGCCGGCACCTGGCCGCCAGCCACGGCATGCTGCTGGTGCTGGGATTCATCGGTACCGTCATCGCCCTGGAACGCTCCGTCGCCCTGGCCAGGCCCCTGGGCTACCTGGCACCGGCCCTGCTGGGGCTGGGGGGCCTGTCGCTGGTTTCGCCCCTGCCGCTGGAAGTGGGCAAGACCCTGCTGCTGGCCGGAAGCATCGGAATGCTCTGGGTCTACATCCCGTTATGGAGGCGCCAACGCGAGGCGGCGGTGCTCATCCAGATCCTCGGAGCCGTCTCCGCCGTCGCCGCCACGGCGCTCTGGCTGCGGATCGCCGATACCGCCCCGTTGCTGCCGTTGCTCGTGGTCTTCGTGGTCCTGACCATCGGTGGGGAACGGCTGGAGTTGGCCCGCATCCATATCCGCTCTGCCCTGGCGGAGCCCCTCCTGATGGGAATCTCGACCCTTTTGCTGGCCGCAGGCCTCGGTGCCGTTTTGTGGGCCGGGGCCGGGATGGTGTTGTTCGCCCTGGCGCTGGGGGCCATGGTGGTGTGGTTGCTGGTCTACGACGTCGCCCGGCATACGGTCCTGGCCACGGGTCTGCCGCGTTACATCGCCTGGTGCCTGCTGGTCGGCTATGGCTGGCTGGCCGTGGCAGCGGTCATCTTCCTCGTCGCCGGGCTGGGAGGGGGGACCCTCGGCGGGGCCGGCTATGACGCGGCGACCCACGCGGTGTTCCTGGGCTTCACCTTGTCCATGATCATGGCCCACGCCCCGGTGATCCTGCCCGCCGTGCTGCGCCGGCCGTTGCCGTACCGGCCGGTCCTGATCCTGCCGGCGGTACTGCTGCATGTCTCCCTGGCCCTGCGGGTCTTCGTCGCCGACGTCCTGGACGACGGGGCCACACGGCAATTCGCGGGGGTGCTGAACATCGTCGCCGTCGTCCTCTTCGCCGCCCTGGCCGCGGGACTGGTCATCTCCAGCAGCCGGGGCGCCCCCCGCACACCAGTGGCCCGAAAGGAGCCCGGCACCGCATGAAGATCCCCACGGTCCCCGGAGCCTCCTCCCCGGGATCGAAGCCGCCCCCCGGACCGGATCCGGCACGGTTCTCACGCGCCCAGTGGCATCTGCGCGCCAACGCGCCGATGCTCTTCTGGCTGATCGCACTGGTGGTCGTCGTCGCGGCCCACAGGTTCCTGCCGGTGGCGACCTGGCTGATGGTGCATCTGCTCCTGCTGGGGGCGATCGGCAACGCCATCATGGTCTGGAGTTCGCATTTCGCCCAGGCGCTGCTGAGGGGCCCGGATCATGGCCGCGTCTATCTGGCCTGGCGGCTGGCCGGGCTGAATGCTGGGGTCGTCGCCACCGTCGTGGGCATGGTCACCAACATCTGGGTGCTGGTGCTGATCGGCAGCATCCTGGTCGGTGCCGCCTTCGCCCTGCATGGGGTCTCCTTCGCCGTGCGGGCCGGCCGGGCCCTACCCTCGCGCTTCGGTGCCACGGTGAACTACTACATCGCCGCCAGCTGGTTGTTGCCCGTCGGCGCAGCGCTCGGTGCCGTGCTGGCCGCCGGATACGGAGGCGAGGTCCGCCAGCGTCTGCTGGTCGCCCACGCCGTGGTCAACGTCCTGGGGTTCGTGGGACTCACGGTGTTGGGCACCCTGGCCACCCTGCTGCCGACCATGCTGCGCACCCGGGTGGCCGAGGGGGCCGAATCCGCGGTGCGCCACGGCTGGATCCCGCTGGTGGGTGGCGTGGTGGTGGCCGGGGCCGGCGCCGGACTCGGGTGGATGTGGCTGGTTGCCGCGGGGCTGGTGGTCTACGTCGGAGGGATCATCCATGCGGCACTTCCGGTGACCCGGGCGATCCTGAGCAAACCACCGACGGATTTCGCCCCGCTGTCCGCGGCCGCATCACTGCTGTGGCTGACCGGTGCGGTCGCCGTCCTGGCCGTGATGGCCGGGAGGGGGCCCTCGTGGGAGACGCTCTACCAGCAGGTCCAGTCCGTGGTCCCGGCGCTCGCCGTCGGTTTCGCCTCCCAGGTGCTGCTCGGTGCCCTGAGCTATTTGCTGCCGGTGGTCCTCGGTGGCGGCCCCGCCGTCTTCAAGGCCCGCGCCGCGGTGTTCAATTCCGCCGCGGGGGCCCGGCTGGCGCTGTTGAACCTCGGCCTGGCGGTGGCGCTGCTGCCCGTTCCGAGCTGGGTCAAGGTCACCACCTCCACCCTGGTGTTGGTGGCCCTGGTGTGGTTCCTGGTCCTGGTGTTCAGGGGACTGCGGGCAGGACGTGCCCCGGCCGGGGCCCCACCGGCGCCCGCGACCGGTGAACGTCCCGGGAAACGATTGATGATGAGCGCGGTGGCCGGGGTGGCCGGCGTCGTCCTGGCGGTCGCGCTGGGCATCGTCGCCGACCCGGCAGCAGCCGGGATCGGGGCCGCTGGCTCCTCGGAGGCGGCCCCGGGGGCGGGGTCGGCCGAACCGGAGTCGACTGCCACCGGGCAGACCACCCGCGTGAAGATGTCGATGAAGGACATGCGCTTCACCCCGCACACCGTCCATGTTCCGGCCGGGGACCGGCTGGTCATCGACGTTCTCAACGAGGACGACAGGGTCCACGACCTGGTGACGGCCAACGGCGCCGAATCGGGCAGGGTCGCCCCCGGGGCCACCCGGGAGGTCGACGTCGGCGTGGTCACCGCCGATACCGACGGCTGGTGTTCACTGGCCGGGCACCGGCAAATGGGCATGGTGTTCACCATCATCGCCGATGGAGCCTAGGCCCCGGCCGTGGCGGATCCGGAGGTCATGGAGGGGATGGGCCCGAAGGGCCACGACGGCCACCATGGGTCGGACGCCGCCGAACCGGACGCCGCCGGGAGCGGGAAGGCTGCGGCCTTCGACCCGATGCGTGCCCCCGGGAAGGAATTCGTCGCCAGCGACGCCCGGTTGCCCGCCGCGCCGGAGACCCGCGTCCACGAGTACACGCTGACCGCCGAGGACACCGAACGTGAGATCGGCGCCGGCTATTCGCAGACCCTCTGGACGTATAACGGCACGGCGCCGGGGCCTACCTTGCGCGGCAAGGTCGGGGATGAATTCAAGATCACCCTGCGCAATAAGGGGACCACCGGACACTCGATCGACTTCCATGCCGGGGCGTTGGCGCCGGACCGCCCCATGCGCACGATCGATCCCGGGGAGGAACTGACCTACACCTTCACGGCCACCCGCGCCGGAGCCTGGCTCTACCACTGCTCCACGATGCCTATGTCGTTGCACATCGCCAACGGGATGTTCGGTGCGGTCATCATCGACCCCCCTGATCTGGCACCGGTGGACCACGAATTCATCATGGTCCAGAACGAGCTGTATCTGGGGGAGCAGGGTGGCACGGCGAGCCAGGCGAAGATCGATGCTGAAGCCCCCGACGCGGTGGTCTTCAACGGCTACGCGTCCCAATACGCCTTTGATCCCCTGCAGATGAAGGTGGGGGCGCGGGCGAGGTTCTGGGTCGTGGCGGCCGGCCCGAACCGCGGCTCGGCGTTCCACGTGATCGGCGGCCAGTTCGACACGACCTACCTGGAGGGAAGGTACCTCCTGGATGGGTCGGATCCCCATGCGGGGTCCCAGACCCTGGACATCGGTGTGGCGCAGGGGGGATTCGCCGAACTCGAATTCTCCGAAGCGGGGAACTACCCGTTCGTGTCCCATTCCATGGTCGATGCCGAACGAGGGGCCCGGGGCATCATCGAGGTGACCCGGTAGCCACGGCCCGGCGACGAGCTACGCGTCGACGTCTTCGTGTTCGAGACCGGGGGAGGCGGGGACCCCGCGCGGTCTGCGGGGGATCAACGCGGCGAACAGTGCCGCCAACACGGCAGCACCGATCGAGAAGCCGAAGGTGACGCGGAAGCCTTCGAGGGTGGGGACTTCTGCCGTGCCCAGGGGCATGGTCATGCTGGCCAGCACCACCCCCATGACCGCTGCCGCGGCCGAGGAACCCACCGAACGCATCAGGGCGTTCATGCCGTTGGCTGCGCCGGTTTCGGTCAACGGGACCGCGCCCATGATCAGGGCCGGCATGGCGGCGTAGGCCAATCCGATGCCGCCGCCGACGATGATGGATGCCACGAGGATCTGCCAGGTCTCGGAAATCAGGAAGAACGCCATGATGTACCCCAGGGCGATGACCAGGGAGCCCAGGATCAGCGTGGTCTTGGGCCCGTAGCGGGCCGATAGGCGGGCCGAGACGGGGGAGAGCAGCATCATCACGAATCCACCAGGGGTCAGGACCAGTCCTGCCATGACCATGGAATGGCCCAGCCCGTAGCCGGTACCGGCAGGGGCCATCAGCAACTGCGTGAAGGTCAGGCTCATGGCATACATGGCGAACCCGACGGTCATGGAAGAGAGGTTGGTGAACAGGACCTGGGGACGGGCGGTGACCCGCAGATCCACCAGGGGTGCCTTCGCCCGAAGCTGGTAGGCGCCCCAGAGGACCAGGATGATGGCCGAGGAGGCAAAGAGCCCCAGGGTCAGCGGGCTGGCCCAGCCCCAATCATTGCCCTTGGTGATCGGCAACAGCAGGGACACCAGGCCGGCGGCCAGCCCCACGGCTCCCACGCCGTCGAAGCGGGCCGGGGTCCGGACCCGGGATTCGGGCAGGACCATGGCCACCAGGGTCAAGCACAGCGCCCCGAGCCCGCCGGCGGTCCAGAACAAGGTGTGCCAATCGGCCACCTGGGCGATGAACGCGGAGAACGGCAGGCCGATGGCACCGCCGACGCCCATCGTGGCGCTCATCGTGGCAATCGCCGCCCCGATCCTCGCCGGGGGCAGTTCATCGCGCAGGATGCTGATGCCCAACGGGATGGCCCCCATGGCCAGGCCCTGCAGCACACGGCCGGCGAGCATGATTTCCAGGGTGTTGGTCAACGCGCACAGCACCGAGCCGGCCACCATCAGGGCCAAGGAAATGATCAGCATGCGCCGCTTGCCGAACATATCGCCCAAACGCCCGGCGATGGGCGTGACCACGGCGCCGGCCAACAGGGTGGCGGTGACGACCCAGGCGGCGTCGGAGGCCGAGGTGTCCAGCATGTCGGGTAGCTGGGGGATCAGGGGGACCACGAGTGTCTGCATCAAGGAGACCACGATGCCCACGAAGGCCAGGATGGTGACCGCGGCCCGGGGGGAGGGGCTCTGGTGCGTGGGCGGGGAGGAAGTGGCAGTCATGAGGCTCGCTAACTGGAGGGGATGGGTGCGCCGAACAATGCTTGTGCACCATACACGAGAATTGCATTATGCACACCTATTGCACAATACATATTGTTGTATAGTGGATTGCTGCCGAAGACAACCAGAGGGAGAAGGATGACGGAAGACGCTGATGCACTGCGGGAGATGCAATATGAACTCATGCTGTTCTTCCGGCACCAGTTGCGCCCGCATCACCAGGGTGGCCCTGCCCTCGAGCGTTCCGCCTACGTCCTGCTCAACCGGCTGGAGCACTGTGATCCCATGACGCTCAAGGAGCTCTCGCGGGCCCTGCGCCTGGATGCCTCCACGATCCACCGCCAGGTAGGTGCGTTGATCCGCCACGACCACGTGGCCTACGTCCCCGGGGTCGCGGGGGAGGTGGCCCGGCGCATCGCCCCGACCGGGGCGGGGATCGAGGCGCTGTTGGAAACGCGCAGGTCCTATGAACAGGGGTTGCGCGAAGTCGTGGCCGACTGGCCGCTGGAGAAGCAGCGTGCCTTCTCGGGGATGCTGCGCGATTTCAACCAGAACGTCGAACGCATCGAGGAGTCCCCCTGGCCCCGGCGGTGAGCAGCGGGCCGGCGCGCAGGGCTCCGGTCAGCGGACCGTCAGCATCGCGATCATGATGGCGATGTAGTGGCAGGTGAACCCGCCGACCGTGAAGGCGTGGAAGAGCTCGTGGAAACCGAACCATTCGATGTGGATGTTCGGGCGTTTGAGGGCGTAGAAGACGGCGCCGGCGATATAGAGCGCGCCACCGACGCACAGCAGGACCGCTGCCGGGATGCTGGCGGCAAAGAAGTCGCCGATGTAGATCATGCAGGCCAGCCCCAGGGCGATGTAGACCGGGGTGTATAGCCACCGGGGGGCGTCGGTCCAGAACAGGCGGAAGGCCACGCCGAGGATCGCTCCGATCCAGACGAGCCACAGCAGGAAGGTGGCTTTGGCCTCCGGCAGCAGGGCCCAGGCCATGGGGGTGTAGGAGCCGGCGATGACCAGCATGATGTTGGTGTGGTCCAGCCGCTTGAGGACCCGCTTGACCTGGGGGGACCAGTTTCCGCGGTGGTAGACGGCGGAGACGCTGAACAGCAGTAGTCCCGTCACGGCATAGACCGCGGCGGAGGCCTTGCCCCAGGGGCCGGGGGCCAGCACGACCAGGACGATGCCGGCCGCCAGCGCCAACGGTGCGGTGACCGCATGGATCCACCCCCGCAAATATGGTTTGATCTCTTCCGGCGGGGACGTGCTCGGGCTTGACGGCGACATGTTCCGATACTACCGGAGAGTAACAAGGATGGTCCCCGAGGAAGCCGGTATCTGCAGGCGTGCCGGACAACACGGGGGCGGCCCAGCCGGTAGCCTAGAGGCGCGGCAACCATGCAGCGTTGATCCGTGCTGGCCGAACGACTGGAAGGGAACGACGTGCGGTTGCCCGAAGTCCTTTACCGTCTCTACGGCAAAGTGCTCAAGAAGGACATCCCTGCCGAGAAGCTGCCCGGACATATCGGGATGGTCGTGGACGGGAATCGGCGCTGGGCCAAGCTTGCCGGGGCACCGACCGTGCATGGCCACCAGGCCGGCGCCGACAACATCGTTGAGTTCCTGGGCTGGTGCCGGGAACTGAACATCCCCACCGTCACCCTCTACATGCTCTCCACCGACAACATGAGCCGATCCAATGCCGAGCTGGATGACCTGATGGGCATCATCGCCAACATGCTGGACCGGCTCGCCGAGCAACGGGACCTGTGTGTGCAACCCATGGGCGCCTACGACTCACTTCCCGACTACCTCTCGGACAAGCTCCATGCCCTGGGCGAATCCTCACGGAATGCCTCGGGCCTGCACGTGAACATCGCCATCGGCTACGGGGGTCGTGCCGAGATCGTGGACGCGGTCAAGGAATTGTTGTCCGACGCCGATGCCGCCGGCACCTCGTTGGCCGAGGTGGCCCGGGGGCTGGAGGTCGAGCACATCTCCCGCTACCTGTACACCCGGGGCCAGCCCGACCCGGATCTGGTCATCCGCACCTCCGGGGAACAACGCCTCTCGGGTTTCCTGACCTGGCAGAGCGCCTATAGCGAGTTCTATTTCTGCGAGGCGCTATGGCCCGATTTCCGCAAGGTCGACTTCCTGCGCGCGCTGCGCGACTTCACCGACCGCCAGCGTCGCTTCGGGAGCTGAGCCGTTCACCCCGGGGCCATGGGCCATTCGCCCGTCGGACGGCGTGTCTTGGGCCACAGGACACGTCGGCGGACTAGCTTGAAGGCATCGGCAGGCACGCCCGCCGGCCGAAACGGAAAGGCCACCGCACGTTGAGACTCACTGTCAACGACGGGAGGCCGGACCCGGCCTCGGGGCTGGACCGGACCACCCGCAGAACGGTTACCTAGGGGCGCAACGCCCCTGTTGGGAGTCATCGTGGCAGTCGAAATCCAGTCCAGCAACGTCGCAGCGGACGAGACCGGCAGGACGGGCCAGACTCCCGCCTCCGGCACCGCCCGCACCACCCCCGCGACCGACCCGGCGACGGGCGCCCGGCAAAGCGTGGGGGAGAAGTCCTATGTCCTGGACACCTCGGTCCTGATTGCCGACCCGCGGGCGATCCTGCGCTTTGCCGAACACGAGGTGATCGTCCCCATCGTGGTGATCAGCGAGCTGGAGAAGAAGCGCCACGACCCGGAGCTGGGCTTCTTCGCCCGCAAGGCCCTGCGGCTGCTGGACGAGCTCCGGATCGAACGCGGAGGCCTGAACCGGCCGATGCCCATCGGGGACGAGGGTGGATCCTTGCGGATCGAGCTGAACCACGTGTCCACCGAGGTCCTTCCGGTGGGCTTCCGGGCAGCGGACAATGATTCACGCATCCTGGCCGTGGCCAAGAACTTCTTCGATGAGGGCCGTGATGTCACGGTGGTGTCGAAGGATCTTCCGATGCGGGTCAAGGCCTCGGCCATGGGCCTGCAGGCCGATGAGTACCGCAATGGGCTCGTGGTCGATTCGGGCTGGACCGGGACCGCGGAACTGGATGTGGCCGATGCCGATGTCGAGGATCTGTACAACCACGAACCGGTCCTGATCGCCGAGACGGCCGAGATGCCGGCGAACACCGGTCTGGTGCTGCTCTCCAATCGCGGCTCGGCCCTGGGCCGGGTCGGCGAGGACGGTCTCGTCCGCCTCGTGAAGGGCGACCGCGATGTCTTCGGCCTGCATGGACGCTCGGCTGAACAACGACTGGCGATCGAGTTGCTGATGGACCGTGAGGTCGGCATCGTCTCCCTGGGGGGACGGGCCGGAACCGGCAAATCAGCCCTCGCCCTCTGTGCGGGGCTCGAAGCGGTCATGGAACGGGGCGACCATAAGAAGGTCGTGGTCTTCCGGCCCCTCTATGCGGTCGGAGGCCAGGAACTCGGCTACCTGCCCGGGGCGGAAGACGAGAAGATGAATCCCTGGGGCCAGGCGGTCTTCGACACCCTGGGGGCGTTGGTCTCCAGAAACGTCATGGAGGAGATCGTCGACCGCGGGCTTCTGGAGGTCCTGCCGCTGACCCATATCCGGGGCAGGTCCCTGCATGATTCGTTCGTCATCGTCGACGAGGCGCAGTCCTTGGAAAAGAACGTCCTGCTCACGGTGATGAGCCGGATCGGACAGAACTCAAAGATCGTCCTGACCCACGATGTGGCCCAGCGCGATAATCTCAGGGTCGGCCGGCACGACGGCGTGGCCGCGGTGGTCGAAACACTCAAGGGCCATCCGCTGTTCGGGCACATCACGCTGACCCGGTCCGAACGTTCGGCCATCGCGGCCCTGGTCACCGACATGCTCGAGTAACCGGGCCCGGGCCGGCGACCCGGGGTCCGCTCCAGGCGGGGGCCGATGGCTCAACCGGCCCGCCGTCCGCGGATGATCCAGGGGATGTGGTCCCGCACGTCGGTCAGATGCATCGAATGTTCCACGAACAGGTCATCGAGCATGTATTCGTTCACTGCGTGGATGTGGATGTCGTGCCCGTTGCCCTGCACCGGGCCGTCGAGGGCCTCCGAGTACACGCAGACCGCTGTCTGGAGGTCGATCCGCAGCCGGGTCCTCCCCGCCTCCAGCAGCGGGAACCCGGCTGTGTCCGGGGTGTAGGTGACATTGGGTGAGACCACGGCTTCCAGGGCCGGGCGTCCCGCATGCCGGGTTTCGGCCAGCTCGTGGATCTCCACGACGTTGGACAGCGGGAATTCCAGCGGAACCGGTGCGCTGCCCGCCAGCTCCACGGGATCAAGCATGGCGGCCCAGCGGGCATCCCCGAAGACCGGGTCACCGTAGTCCGCCTCCGGACGCCGGGCAATCAGCCCGTCGTCGTCGTAGATCGGTGTCACCAGCCGCGGTGGCAACAACCAGGAGTTGCGGTTGCCCTGGACGTAGAAGGCATCACGGGAAGCGTGGATCGAGGTGGTGCTGAACAGCAGTTCGGAGGATTCGTCCTCGACCCGCAGTGCATCCGGACGGCGCAACCAGGCCCGGATCCGGGGAATGGCCTCGGGGACCTTCTCCTGCTCACGTTCGACATCGGCCGGCGCCGACAGGGCGTCCAGGGGCGTGTGGTCCTCCTGCAGCTTCACCGGGGCGGCCGTAGTGGCGGTGGGGTCTGCGGTGAACCATTCAACGTCGAAGCGCAGGGTCTTCCACCGCCAGGGTGAAGACCTGCAGAGCCGGCGGAAGGCCGCGGCATCCTCACGGGAGACCGCCGAGGGGCCCGGCGGCGTCGGGGTGGTCGGAGGAATAGTCATATCCACAGTCTAGACAGGCGGGTCCCATCCCCGCCCGGGGCTGCGCTAGCGTGGGTCCATGATCGAAGCGATTCAGGAACTGCGTGAGACGGCTCCGGCGGCCTTCGTCCCCTTGGTCCTGGCGCTGCTGCTCTTCATCATCAACGGGGCACGGCTGGCCTGGATCGATGCCAGGACGCATCTGTTGCCCAATCGGATCATCCTGCCGTGGTACCTCTTCGCGCTGGTCCTGCTGGGAGCGGCGCTGGGGCTGGCCGGTGACTGGGCCGGGCTGCTGCGAACCGTCCTGGGCGGTGCCATCCTGTTCAGCTTCTATCTTCTGCTGCATCTGATCCAGCCGCGGGGCATGGGGTTGGGGGACGTGAAGCTCGCGGGGATCATGGGGTTGTATCTGGGCTATGTGAGCTGGACGCACCTGCTGCTGGGGACCGTGGCGGCCTTCCTGCTCGGGGCGCTGGCCTCGCTGGTGTTCATCATGGTGCGCCGGGCCCGCCTCAAGACCTCCTTGGCGTTCGGGCCCTACCTGGTGATCGGTACGGCGGCAGCCCTGTTCGTGGCAGGCTAGGGAACATGCCGACCCCCGAATTCATCCTGTCCCTGCGCGAGAAAATCGGCCATGACCCCCTCTGGCTCCCCGGGGTGAAAGCCGTGGTGCATCGTCACGACGGTGCACTGCTTCTGGTCAAACGAGCCGATAACGGCCGGTGGACCCTCCCCGCGGGGATCATGGAACCCGGGGAGGAACCGGCGGCCACCGCCGTGAGGGAGGTCCTGGAGGAGACCGGAGTCGAAGTCCGGGTCGAGCGGCTGGCCGGCATCGGCACCACCGACCCAGTGACTTATCCGAACGGCGACCAGGCCCAATACCTCGACGTGGTGTTCGCCTGCCACTATCTTTCCGGCCAAGCCCGGGTGAATGACGACGAGAACACCGAGGTCGCTTGGTTCCATGACGCAGACCGCCCGGTCCTGCCGCCCAAACACCAACGTGCCGTGGACTGGGCGCGGGACCAGGACCGGGCCGCCTGCTTCCTGGGGTGATTTCCCGCAGGAGGCCGACGGCAACGCGGCCGCTGCCTAGATCTTCAGCTTCCGGGCGAAGGCCCCCTGCCGGCGGCGACCATAGGCAACCATCAGTGGTGCCAGTCGCACGGCGAGACCGGGCCAGGCATCGAAGACGCGGACCTGGCCTCCACGCCACCGCGGCCAGGCCGTCACTGGCCGTGGTTTGTCGATGACCCGCAGGACCAGATCAGCGACTTCACCCGGGTCGAGCAGCTTGCCGGTGAAGGACAGCGCGGCACCGGGATCATCGAGCTTGTCATGGAGCATCGGGGTCCACATCCCGTCCGGACAGACGCAACTGATCTCCACGCCCTTGACCCCGGCGGCCCGCAGATCGGCCAGTGCCGACACGCTGAACCCCAGGACCGCGTGCTTCGAGGCGGCGTAGATCCCCTCACCGGGTACCCCGACCAGACCGGCCAGTGATGCCACGTTCACGACCTGGCCGGCATCGGCCGGACGCATGATCTTCAGGGCGGCCAAGGTGCCGTTGATGGTCCCGGCGGCGTTGACCTCCAGGACCAGACGTCGTTGCCGTTCGTCCTGCTCCCAGACGGGCCCGGTGAACAAGGCCCCCGCGTTATTGACCCAGAGGGCCAACGAACCCGACCGTGCCCGGGTGGCCTCGGCGGCCTCGGAACACGCGTCGGCGTCGCGGACGTCCAGGGAGGAAGCGAAGGCCAGCCGTTCCACCGGCCGCGGAAATTCCGCATTGATCTCCGCGGTCACGGCTTCGGCCCGCCGACGATCGACGTCGGTGATCTGGAGGGTGAAACCCGCCCGGGCCAGCCGCAGGGCGATCTGCCGGCCCAACCCGCCACCGGCGCCGGTGATGACTGCCCCACCCCGAGCGGCCGGGAGGATGCCGGGGGAGGGGCGGTGCCCTGTCAGCCGTCTCATGCGGCAGCCCCCAGGCGATGGCGGGCCTCCGGGGACGATTTGGCGGCTCGGGCGCCGCCTCGGCGGCGTTCTCGCTCGAGGTCCCAGAGGTAGCTGTCGAAATCGACTTCCATGGTGTGCCGGGCGGAGGAGTAGAAGCGACGGGCATTGCGTTGGTGGTCACGTTCCATCTGCGTGCGGATCACCTCTGCCTCCGGCGCCACGTAGCGTCCGGTGAGCATCTCCGAGACCCATACCGATTGGGCTTCGGCCAGGGGCATCACCGCCCCGATGGGTTGGAGTAGGCCGATGAAGAACAGCCCGGGGTGGTCGGGGTGAACGGTACGCTTCCACAACGGAAACTCGTTTCCCGCGGGGCTGACCAGGTCCTCCGCCAGGAAGGGAAACCGCACGCGGTAGCCGGTGGCCCAGATGATCAGATCCGCCGTCGCCGCGGAGCCATCGGTGAACACGACCCGGCCCCCGTCGAGCCGCTCGATGCCCGGCTTCGGCGTCACGGCCCCTGATTTCAGCACCCGGCGGATCTGCTCCGATTGGACGGGGTGGGATTGGCCCGGGGCGTGGGCCGGTTGCGGCAGCCCGAGCCGCGTGGTGCTGCCGGAGAGCATCGAGGCAAGCCGGAGCCTGGCCCGGGTGGCCCACCACGGCAGCCATTTGGGCAGCACCAACTGGTCCGAGGCCCGACCGAGGAAGTACTTGCGCAGCACCCACTGGCCACGGCGTTGGGACAGGATCGCGCTGCGGGCGACCCGCGCGGCCTCGGAGGCGATATCCAGGGCCGAGTTCCCGGCGCCTACAACCACCACGTTCTTGTCCCGAAGCTGTTTCGCCGAACGGTAGTCATGGGCGTGCAACTGCTCGCCATCGAAGCTTCCGGGGTAGGCGGGGTCGGGCCAGCGGGCGTCCCAGTGGTGCCCGTTGGCGACGAGGACGGCGTCGTAGTGGTGCTGCCGTGTGCCCTCGGGGCCGGTGGTCTCGACCCGCCATCCACCGTTTTCAGGCACGACTGCGTCGACGCGGGTGTTGAAGCGGATCTTGTCGCGAAAGCCGAAATGGTCGACATAGGCCTCGAAATAGGCGGCCACCTGATCGTGACGGGCATAGGCGGGATAGTCGGCGGGCATCGGGAAATCCGAGAAGGCCATGCGGGGACAGGAGGTGTTGATCTCCAGGGTCTCGTAGCAAGCGGACTGGCCGTTGGGGTTCTTGAAGACCCAATTCCCGCCGACGACACTGCCCTGTTCGAAGCAATCGACCGGCACTGCGGCCTGATGCATCGTCTTCACGGCGGCCAGGCCCGAGGACCCGGCCCCGATGACGCAGGTGCGGGGCAGGGAGGGGTTGGCGGGGATCGGTTGCGTAGCGGCCGGTGCGCGATCGCGTTCCTTGACGAAATAAGACATGTGATGATCCTTACATTGGAAATGCGGATTTTCAAGAATTGGATCGAGGATGAAGGCCGTCGCTGTGGCAGAGTAGCTTGCGTGAAGACTGGAGAATCGCCGGTGCAGGAGGACGACGCATCCGAAGCCGGTCGGAAATGGCGTGGTGTGTCCCGCCCGCAGCGGGATGCCGCCCGCCGACATCGCCTCCTGGAAGCCGGGGTGGAACTCTTCGGGACCCAGGGCTATGCCGCAACCACGGTCCAGGGGTTGTGCCGCCAGGCAGGGGTCTCCTCCCGCTCTTTCTACGAGTGTTTTTCCGGGCGCGAGGAAGTGCTCGAAACCATCTACCTTGAAGCGACCCGGGGAATCGAACGGAGGGTGATGACCCTGGACATCGCCGCCGGAGATACCGCCTATGAGATCATCCGCCGTGGTGTCCAGGCCGGGGTCGGGCCGATGCTCGAAGACGAGCGACTGGGCCTGGTGCTTGAAATCGAAGCCGTGGGCGTTTCACCGGAGCTGGAAACCAGACGGCGGCAGATGATCGCAGGCATCGCCCGGGCCATGGATGCCATGATGCTCGAACTGATCCGGCGCGGGCTGGTCCCCGAGTCCCCGCCGGGGCTGATCGGGTTGGTGGCTGTCGGCGGGATGACCGAGGCCCTCGTCGCCCATCTGAACACCCCATCCGCGGGCCGGATGCCGGTGCCGGAGTTCGTGGACGAACTGGCACGGGTGATCACCCGGATGGCCGGCGGATAACCGACCCATGGTGTTGCCCGCGCTCCGCCACTAGGCTGGCGTCAGGGAAACCGCCATCGAGGCCGGTGGCGCGGATCGAAGGGGAGACGCATGGGAACCGAGCAATACCACGAGCCGCCAGCCGAGCTGTCGGCCGAAACACGGACCTTCGCGCGCATGTGCACGAACCTCACCGAGGAAGCCGAAGCCATCGGCTGGTACGAGCAACGGATATCCCTTGAACCCGATCCGGCGGCCCGGGCCATCATGGAGAACTCCCTGGGTGAGGAGTTCAAGCACTTCTGCATGGAACTGGAGTACCTCTTCCGGGCGACCCCGAAATGGGGGCTGATCGCCCGCGGCATCCTCTTCCGGGACGGGGATATCGTCGACAACGGAGAAGCCGCCGAGGAAGCCGCCGACGCCGGGACCGCGGCAACCACCGAACCGCCGGAGCCCACACCCACTGGATCGGTCGATGGATCCCTGGGAATCGGGTCGCTGAAAGGAACTGCATCATGACCACCAACCACTTGCTCCGTGAGCTGGCACCGATCACCGCCGCCGGCTGGAAGCTCCTCGACGACGAGGCGCGGGACCGCCTGACCACCACGTTGGGTGCCCGTAAGCTCGTCGATTTCTCCGGCCCCTTCGGCTGGGATTATTCGGCGACCAATCTCGGGCGCACCGAACGGCTAGCCAGTTCGGATGATGATCCGATGATTTCGCGACGCCGTCGCGTGCTGCCCCTGGCCGAGATGCAGGTGGCCTTCTCCGTCTCCCGCGATGAACTGCTGGACGGTGAACGAGGGGCCGCCGACGTCGACCTGTCCAAGCTCGATACCGCCGCCCTGCAGATGGCCAGTGCCGAGAACCAGGCGGTGTTCCATGGGTGGCGGCAGGCGCAGATCACCGGGATCACCCAAGCCACCTCCCTGCCGAGCGTCCCGAGGGTGGAGGAGTTCTCCGACTATCCGAAGCGGGTGGCCCAGGCCGTGGACCAGCTGTTGGAAGAGGGGATCTCGGGTCCCTTCGGCCTCGCCCTGGGGCCCGGGCACTACACGGCGGTCGTGCAGGCCACCGAACGCGGTGGATACCTGCTCTCCGAGCACCTGCGCAAGATCCTCGATGGGCCGATCGTCTGGGCTCCGGGAGTCAAGGGTGCCGTGGTGATGAGCCTGCGCGGGGGCGACTTCCTCTTCGAATCCGGACAGGACCTGTCCATCGGATACAGCCACCACGACGCCCATGACGTCCACCTCTACCTGGAACAGAGCTTCAGCTTCCGGGTGGCCACGCCCGAAGCGGCCGTGCATCTGACCTCCAGCGACGAAGCGGCCAAACGCCGCGGCTAGTCCGAGGGGCCGGTCTCCGGGCCCGCGGACGTGGGGGTGGAGGTGTTGGCGGATTTCCTGGCCGTGCGCAGCTGGGCTTCAAGCTCCAGCGCCTCCTCGCCGGAGACCGCCTCGCCGCGGGCCACCATTCCCGAGGTGTGGGACAACGGAACCTGCTTGAGCAACAGCGCCAGCACGAAGGCGACGAGAAGGAACGGGATCAGGTACCAGAAGACCGGTGCCAGCGAATCCGCGTAGGCGCTCACCACGCCCTCCTGCACGGACTGCGGCAACTTCTCCAGAACCGAGGGATCCAGGGTCTCGGTGGCCTGCCCGGCATCGCTGGGCGAGGCGCCCGCACGAGTGAAGACCGCGGTGAGCTTCTCGGAGAGGTTGTTGGTGAAGATCGCCCCGAAGATCGCCACGCCCAGGGCGGCGCCGACCTCGCGGAAGTAGTTGTTGGTGCTGGTGGCCGTCCCCACCATCTCGGGGGGAACGGCGTTCTGCACCACCAGGACGACGACCTGCATGATCAGGCCCAGACCCGCGCCGAAGACCAGCAGGAAGACGCAGATCAGCCAGAGCGGCGTGTGCGCGGAAAGCGTGGTCATGGCAAGCATGGCAGCAGCCGTGACCAGGGTGCCGGCGATGGGGTAGGGACGGTACCTGCCGGATCTGGTGATCGCGATGCCGGACCAGATCGAGGTCGTCATCAGGCCCGCCATCATCGGCAGCATCAACAAGCCCGAGACGGCCGCCGAGGTCCCGGAGGACATCTGCAGGAACGTGGGAACGAAGGCCAGGGCCGCGAACATGCCCAGACCCAGGGTGAACCCGATGCCGGTAGCCGTGATGAACACCCGGTTGCGGAACAGCGAGAGCGGGATGATCGGATCCGAGGCGCGGAGTTCGGCGACGATGAAGCAGGTGGCCGCAACCAGGAGGCCGGCTCCCCAGAGCCAGGTCGACAGCGCGGACCAGCCGTGCTCGGCACTGCCTCCGAAGTCGGAGAAGAAGATCAGGCAGGTGGTGGCGATGGACAGGAAGGCCACCCCGGCGAGGTCGATGGACTTGGTTGCCTTCTTGTTCGGCAGGGTCAGGGCGAACCAGGCGATCGCGAAGGCGGCGATACCGATGGGGATGTTGATGTAGAAGGCCCACTGCCAGGTGAGGTGGTCCACGAAGTAGCCGCCCAGCAGCGGGCCGGCGACTGCCGAGAGGCCGAAGATCCCTCCCAGGGGGCCCATGTATTTTCCGCGTTCGGAAGCCGGGATGATATCGGCGATGATGGCCTGGGACAGGATCATCAACCCGCCACCGCCCAGGCCCTGCAGGGCGCGGAATCCGACGAAGACCCAGAAGCCACCGGCGAATGCCGCACCCACCGAGGACAGGGTGAACAGGGCGATGGCGATGAGGAAGAGGTGGCGCCGGCCGAGCACATCGCCGAATTTTCCGTAGATCGGCATGACGATCGTGGTCGCCAACAGGTAGGCGGTCGTGATCCATGCCTGGTGTTCAACGCCGCCGAGCTCACCGACGATCGTGGGCATTGCCGTGGAGACGATGGTCTGGTCCAGACTGGCCAGCAACATGCCGGCGATCAGGGCGGAGAAGATGATCCAGATGCGCCGCTGGGTCAGGGCCAGGGGGTTGGTAGCCTGCGGGGGAGCTGTAGTGCTCATCGTGGTTCCTTGGTGGTTCTGGTCCCGGAAGGAGAGGCCCGGGACGGCGGGGAAGAAGGCGGAAGGGGCCCGGGAAACGGGGAGGCCCGGCCAGGGGGCGGGAAGTGCTCAGGCGCCGAAGAGGCGGCGTGCGTGGGAAAAATTCTCCGTGAGGATCCGGGTGAATCGTTCCAGCGCCTCGTCGGTGGTCTCATCCGCGGTGGGGGCCTCGGACGAGGGGGGAACCCCGCTGTGGTCATCCGCGGAACAGGGGCTGGCACGACCGACGAACTGCTGGAAGCTGGTCATGGCCAGGTGTGAGAACAAGGTGGAGGCCAGGGTGGCGAACCGGTCTCCGGGTGGGAGTCCTTGTCGTCTGGCGATCAATTGGGCCAGGGCCCGTTCCCGCTGCATCGCTGAATCGATGGTGCGTTTCATCAGGGCCGGTTCGGAGTGCATCACACGCATGAAGGCGTGCATGTCCGCCGGAGGGACATCCATGGTGGAGTAGGCCTTGAGGAACAGTTCGGCCAGGGCCTCATCCAGGGGGAGGGCCTGGCGGCGCCCGAAGCCGTCGGCCGCGTTCCCCGGACCGGAGTCCACGAAGTCCTGGGCAAAGGGCTCCAGCGGGCTGGCAGGCTTCACCCCGAGGACGGCGTCCTCCTTGGTGGAGAAGTAATTGAAGAAGGTGCGGCGGGAGACCCCGGCGGCCTCGCACAATTCCTCGATCGTGAATCCGTTCAGTCCACGAGCGAGGGTGAAGGTGCGGGCGTGGTCGGTCAGTGAGGCATAGGTTTCCACCCGCCGACGTTCCCTGGCCCCCAGGGACTCCCGTGCACTTTCCTGCATATAGTGCAGTTTTGCACTCTTCGTTCCACAGTGCAACTAATGGGAGGGTGTGCTTCGTCACGCGCCGGTTGGGCGGGGCACCGGAAACGAATGGAGGCCCTACCCCCAGCCGGGGTGGGCCTCCATCGAAGGGGCGGCGCTGGTCCTACTGGCCCGAAGGAGAGGTCATCGTGGTGACGTCCAGGGCGGTATCGAGCTGCTCTTCGGTGACTTCGCCTCGCTCGACGAAGCCCAGGGCGACCGTGGCCTCACGGACGGTCAGTCCTTCGGCAATGGCCTTCTTGGCGATCTTCGAGCCGTTCTCGTAGCCGATGAACTTATTCAACGGGGTGACGATGGACGGGGATGCTTCGGCCAGGAAACGGGCCCGCTCCACGTTGGCCGTGATGCCATCGACCATCTTGTCCGCCATGACGTTCGAGGTGTTGGTCAGCAGCCGAATCGATTCCAACAGGTTCGCTGCCATCACCGGAATCCCGACGTTGAGCTCGAAGGCCCCGTTGGTGGAGGACAAGGAGACCGTGGTGTCGTTGCCGATGACCTGGGCCGCCACCTGGATCGCGGCTTCGCTGATGACGGGGTTGACCTTGCCGGGCATGATCGAGGACCCTGGCTGCAGATCGGGGATCGCGATCTCGCCCAGACCGGTGTTGGGTCCCGATCCCATCCAACGCAGGTCGTTGTTGATCTTCATGATCGAGTAGGCGATGTTGCGCAGCTGTCCGGAGGCTTCGATGAGCCCATCGCGGTTGGCCTGGGCTTCGAAGTGGTTGCGTGCCTCCGTCAGGGGCAGGCCGGTGTCTTCGGCCAGCAGGGCAATGACCCGCTGGGGGAAGCCCGCCGGGGTGTTGATGCCGGTGCCGACGGCGGTTCCGCCCAGCGGGACCTCCGCCACGCGGGGCAGGCTGGCCTCGATCCGCTCGACGCCGTAGCGCATCTGGGCGGCGTAGCCGCCGAATTCCTGGCCCAGCGTGACCGGTGTGGCATCCATGAGGTGGGTGCGGCCGGACTTCACGACGTCGGCGAATTCCTCGGACTTGCGGGACAGGCTCTCGGCGAGGTGGCCCAGTGCCGGGACCAGGTCGTTGAGCAGGGCATCGGTGACGGCGACGTGGACCGAAGTGGGGAAGACGTCATTGGAGGACTGCGACGCGTTGACGTGGTCGTTCGGGTGGACACGTACCTGGCTGCCGGCGGCTTCGAGACCCCGGTTGGCCAGGGCGGCCAGGACCTCGTTGGTGTTCATGTTCGAGGAGGTCCCCGAACCGGTCTGGAAGACGTCGATGGGGAAATGCCCGTCGTAGTCGCCGGACGCCACATGCTCCGCGGCGTCGACGATGGCGCGGGCGATCTCGTCGTCGAGGACGCCAAGCTCCGCGTTGGCCAGGGCCGCCGCACGCTTCACCCGGGCCAAGGCCTGGATATGGCGACGTTCGAGCCGCTTGCCGGAGATCGGGAAGTTCTCCACGGCGCGCTGGGTCTGGGCGCTATAGAGGGCGTCGGCCGGGACGCGGACTTCGCCCATGGTGTCATGTTCAATACGGAATTCATCCTTGCTAGCCATGACATCACCATACGCCGCCCGGGAGCCCCAACAGGACCCGGGACGGCGTCATCCGGGACACACCGGGGGCTAGAGCTCGCCGAACCCGGTCACGATTTCCGCTTTGCCTTCTTCGAGGCGGTAGGTCACGCCGATCACGGCCGTCTCGCCGGCGTCGACCGCGTCGGAGATGAGCTTGGAGGATTCCACCAACCGATGCGTGGACTGCCTGACGTGCTCCTCGACGGTGGTGTTCACGTCGGTGACCCCGGCCCGCTGGGCGGTGATGACCGAAGGGGTGATGCGTTCGACGAGGTCACGGATGAATCCGGGCGGCATCTGGCCGGTCTCGAAGGCGTCCATCGTGGCCGTGACGGCGCCGCAGCTGTCGTGGCCGAGGACCACGATGAGCGGGACATCCAAGAGGGCGACGCTGTATTCAAGCGATCCCAGCACGGCATCGTCGGGCACGTGTCCGGCGGTCCGGACCACGAACACGTCACCCAGTCCGACATCGAAGATGATCTCGGCGGCCAGCCGGGAATCCGAGCAACCGAAGATCACGGCAAAGGGGTGCTGGGTGTTCACCAGAGCCGATCTGCGGGAGGAATCCTGGTTCGGGTGGTTGGTGGCTCCGGAGACGAACCGGGCGTTGCCTTCACGCAATTTGGTCCAGGCTTCGGCCGGGGTGAGGGGGGCGGATGCGGGCTCGAGAGATTCAGCAGACATGAAAAAAGAGTACACGCGCCACGGCGCGGATCCGCTACTTCTTCGAGCCGGACTGATCCTCCAGGACGGCCCGGGCGGCCTCCCGAAGCACCTCGTCCCCGGATTCGGAGCTGAGCATGAGGGTCGAACCGTGGGCCTTGCGAACCCAACTGACCTTGGCCGCCCTGGTGTAGGAATCCCAGGTGGTCCCGTCGACTTCCACGCTGCCGGATGCGGTGGCGTCCTCGCTCATCTTGGCGATCCAGCCGGGCGTGGCATCGGCCGTCTGCCGGACCCAGACGAAGCCGTCATCGCCGGTCACATAACCGACTTCCCAATAATCGATCTGGTCGGCACTGCCGGAAATCCACCGGGCGAAGTTCGGATACCAGCCCTCGGGCATCCGGGCGGCCACCGGGGTGAAATCGGCTGCCTGACCGGCCTCGGAAGCCACGGCGGTGACATTGACATCGGGTTTGAACTTATCGTCGTTGCCCGCCGGATTCAGCGCGATGACCGGGACCGCAACGGCAACCGTCAGCAGGACGGAGATGATCATGCCCTTCAACGATTGGTTGGCGCGCTTGGACTGGGCGGGCGTCAGGACCGGCGTCACCGGTGGTTCATCGGCCTCTGGGGGTGTCTGGGGTGCATCACTCACGCCCCCATTGTCCCCGATATTCCGACCGGAGGATGACGCGGTGTCGGTCATCACCACCCCATCCGCCGCTCCAGCGGATATGCTCGAAGGCGTTGCCCATGGCACCCACACCCACTCGACGACGAGGAACACCGTGACAGAAGCCACTAATTTTGCCCACCTGTCCCCCCGACTGTCCGTCGGCGATGCCGAACCGGACCGCAACCTGGCCCTGGAGCTGGTACGCGTCACGGAGGCTGCCGCGATCGCCGCCAGCCCCTGGGTCGGCTTCGGCGACAAGAACTCGGCGGACGGCGCAGCCGTCGACGCCATGCGTTCACTGCTGGCCACCGTGTCGGTCAGCGGCACCGTCGTCATCGGAGAAGGTGAGAAGGACGAAGCCCCGATGCTGTACAACGGCGAGGAGGTCGGGGACGGCACCGGTCCCGAGGTCGATGTCGCCGTCGATCCCATCGACGGCACGCGGCTGACGGCACTGGGGATCAATAACTCGGTCGCCGTGTTGGCGATGGCCGAACGCGGCTCCATGTTCGACCCTTCGGCCGTGTTCTACATGGAGAAGCTGGTCACCGGTCCGGAGGCGGCCGAACTGGTGGACCTGCGTCTGCCGGTGAAGCAGAACCTCTATCTGATCGCCAAGGCCAAGAACAAGCCGATCAACCAGATCACCGTCTGCGTGCTGGACCGCGAACGTCACACCCGGCTGGTCCAGGAGATCCGCGATGCCGGGGCCCGGACGAAGTTCATCATGGACGGCGATGTCGCCGGCGCCATCTCGGCCACCCGCGAGGGCTCGGGCGTCGACGCATTGATGGGCATCGGCGGGACCCCCGAGGGCATCGTCACCGCGTGCGCCATCCGTTCGTTGGGCGGGGTCATCCAAGGTCGCCTGTGGCCCACCGATGACGAGGAGAAGCAGAAGGCCATCGACGCCGGCCACGACCTGGATCGGGTGCTGTCCACCCATGATTTGGTGACCAGCGACAACTGCTATTTCGCGATGTCGGCCATCACCGACGGCGATCTGCTGACCGGGGTGCGTTATAAGAACGACAAGATCTTCACGCACTCGATCGTCATGCGTTCGAAGTCCGGGACGATCCGTACCGTCGAAGGTGAGCACCAGTCACGGAAGTGGGAGCCCTACACCCGCTAGCACCCGGGTCGGGGACCAGCCACCCCGCCAGGCCCGGGGCCTGGCGGGTCAGCGGGTCGACCCGGTGGTCACGGCGAACGCCACCGCCGGTCCCTGGCCGAGACGCTTGGCGACCACGGGGGCCTCGGCGGCGGGGATGAACGCCGACTGGCCGCGGGCCAGTTCCAGGTTGCCCCGGGGCGAATCCAACAGCAGGTCACCGGAAACACAGATGATCGCCACCGGACCGTTCTGGGCCACCGCGACGTCGTCCCCGGCCAGCAGGGCGTCGCCGGGCAAGGCAATGCGCTGGAGCTGGAATTCGTCGAACGGCGGCCGGTAGATCTCCTGGCCCAACAGGTTCTCGGCGGCCTCCAGATGGGGTACGCCCAAGCTGTGGAAGTCCACGGTGTCCATCAGTTCGGGCAGGTCGATGTGTTTGCCGGTCAGCCCGCCGCGCAGCACGTTGTCCGAACTGGCCATGACCTCCACCCCCAGCCCCCGCAGATAGGCATGGATGTTCCCAGCGGGCAGGTAGATGGCCTGGCCGGGTTCCAGGGTGAGGTGGTTGAGCATCAACGACACCAGGACCCCCGGGTCCCCGGGGTGGAAGCCGTTCAACGTTTCCAGCTCCGCCAGCCCGGGGTCGTGGACCTGATGACGGCCGGAGGCAACGGCCGCGCTGGCGAGCCCGACCAGACGGGCCACGTCCTCGCCTCCGGAGAGCAGCTGGGTGAAGGCCCCCCGCAGATCCCCCTGACCCAGGGTGGTGGCGGTCCGGCGTGCCACCGCCTGGGCGCTGCCGTCCGCGTCGGGGAGTTCGGGGTCCGCGTCGATGGTGTCGGCGAGCCAGGTGAAGAGTGCCGCCGATTCTCCGGCGGGACGGAAACCGCATAAGGCCGAGAAAGCGGTGAGGGCGAACAGGAGTTCGGGCTTGTGGTTGTCGTCCTTGTAGTTGCGGTGTGACGCGGAACGATCGACGCCGGCTTCCTGCTCCGCCGCGAAACCGGCCCGGGCCTGGTCCAGGGTGGGGTGGACCTGCAGGGACAATGGTTTCTCCGCGGCGAGGATCTTCGCCAGGAACGGCAGCCGGCCAAAGCGGGTGGCCGTCTCCTCTCCGAGGAACAGGACAGGATCGGTGGCGACCAGCTCATCGAGCGGGGTGGTCCCTTCGAGATCCGGATGGCTGGCCGCCGAGGGGGAGTCGGGGTGTGCTCCGATCCACATTTCTGCTTCGGGACCCCCCGTGGCCCGGGTGCCGATGAGTTCGGCGATGGCCGTGGTGGATCCCCACGGGTAGTCCCTGACGGTATTGCTCAGGCGGTACATTCGGCTCCTTGGCAGCTGGGTCGATACGGGGCGCTACCCCCAATCTAGGCCAGTGCGCGGATTCCCAGGGGCAACCGGGGTACGACGGCGGTGCCGATCACGGCGCGCTGCACTCGTTGTTGTTGGCCGCGATCTCCGAGATGAGGGTCCGCTGCCCGTTGATCTCGAGTTGGACCAGGTACTTCTCGGTGATGGGGGAGCCATCCGGTTGCGTGGAGGGCACCGCTTCCGGATCGGTGCTTCCCTCGATGGCTTCCGGAACCGCCGATTCGGCATCGGTGGCCGGCTTCGTGGGCCCGGTGGAGGAGGACTTGGCGTCCCCGGAGTCGGATTGATCGGCCTGGGACGATTTCGCGGCCGACTTCTTCTTCGCCGCGGCAGCAGACTTCTTCGCCGCAGCGGACCGGGCGCCGGCATCGGTGGCTTCCTCCAGCAGCCCGTCGACCCGGGAATGGATCTCGCTGTAGACGGGGAAGGTGGAGAACCGGTCGGCGGTGGTGCCGAAGTCCGGGGCCCCGAGGGTGAGGCGTTTGAAGGGCGTCTTGCCTGCCTTGTTTGCCAGATTGAGGAAGCTGCCGAGTTGGGACTGCGGGATATCGGTTTCGAGCAGGTCCTCGCCGGCGGCCATGATGTCGGTGAACCGGGTCAACACCGTGGAGGGTTTGAACTGGTTGATCATCGCCTGCTGCAGGCACTGCTGACGGCGGATGCGGTGGTAATCGGTGGTGAAATCACGGGAGCGGGCAAACCAAAGGGCCTGCTTGCCGGTGAAGTCCTTCATCCCGGGGGAGAACCAGTGGGTGTTGACAAGCGTTCCCGGCCACTTCTTGGCGTTGTAGGGGACCCACCCCCCGGATTCCACGGTGACCCCTCCCATGGCGTCGATGAAGGAGGAGAACCCGTCCATGTCGATCAGCACATAGGCCTGGACGTCGATGCCGGTGATGCCGGTGGCCGCATCCATCATCGCTTCGGCTCCGGGGTTCTCCTTCCCCGGATACAGATCGGCATGATCGGCCTCGACCGTGGGGTAGAGGGCATTGATGATGCACTCGTCCCCGCAATCGAAACCGTTGGGGTAGACGTCGTGGAGCGGGGAGTCCTTCGGGAACGGCGCGTTCTGCAGGTTCCGTGGAATGGAGATCATCGCGGTCCGACCGGATTTGGCGTCGATGCTCACCACGGCCATCGAATCGGGGCGCAGCCCGGTGCGCCCTGCCCCGGCGTCACCACCCATCAACAGGATGTTGTAGCGGCCGTCGACCGCATCCATGGACGGCCCCGAGGCGAAGACGTTCTGGATCGTGTCACGGCCGGTGTTCAACAGGAAGGCCCCGTAGCCCAGGACGCCGCCGGTGAGGAGCATCAGCACCACCGTGGACGCGGCGACGACCCCGCGCATCGCCGGGGTCAGCAACCGGGGCCGGATGATCTGCAGGGTGTTGATGAACATCAGGATCCACCCGGCCGCCAACAGCACCAGGACGATGACCAGGACCAGCTGGACGGCCGGTTTGGCCAGCACCTGGATGACGATTCCGCGGTTGACCAGGGCGACCACCAGGGCGATGACGATCAGGGCCCAGCAGGTCAGGGTCACCGTCAGGGCCCGGCGTCCCAGCGTCCGGTTGCCGGCCACAGCCTGCGCCCCACCGGGGATGAAAACGGTCAGCGCCAGCAGGAAGAAGGCCCGCTTGGTCCGGACGGGCGCGGAGGCATGGTCGGGGTCCCGCACCGGATTCCCGGCCGCGGGGCGTCGTGGCGTCTGTCGGGTCATGGGTCAGGAACCGAGGCCCATCTCGTCTCTCACGCGCAGGCGGAGACGATCGCCCTTGGCGGAGGCCTGCTGACGCAGTTCATCCGCGAAATCGACGAGCCGGGACCGCAGGTCGCCGGCCAGCTCGTCGGTGCCGCTGGCGAGGGTCCGCACGGCCAGGAGCCCGGCATTGTGGGCCCCGCCGATGGAGACGGTGGCCACCGGGACCCCGGCAGGCATCTGCACGATGGACAGCAGTGAGTCCATGCCATCGAGGGTCTTGAGCGGGACGGGCACCCCGATCACCGGCAGCGGGGTGACGGAAGCGAGCATGCCCGGCAGATGGGCGGCACCGCCGGCTCCGGCGATGATGACGCGCAGACCGCGGGCGTCGGCCGTCTTGCCGTAGTCGATCATCTCGTCGGGCATGCGGTGGGCCGAGACGACGTCGGCTTCGAAGGGGATGCCGAATTCCTTGAGGGCTTCGGCGGCCAGACGCATCACGGGCCAGTCGGAGTCGGACCCCATGACGACGCCGACGAGGGGCTTCACGGTGTTCATCAGGGTCGGGCTCCTTCGGTCGGTGTCGTGGACGGGGCACCGTCGCTGATGATGCCTGCCACCTGCGTCGCCGCGCGGCGGACGTCGTCGACCTGCTGGCCGGGGGTCCCGACGAGGTTGACGTGGCCGATCTTACGGCCGGGACGCACTGACTTGCCGTAGGCATGGATCTTGACGCGCGGTTGGGCGGCCAGCGCGGCGGGGAAGGCCGAGTAGAGATCCTGGTTCGCTCCGCCCAGGAAATTCTTCATCACGGTCACCTCACCCAGGGCGCTGGTGTCGCCCAAGGGCAGATCCAGCACGGCGCGCAGATGCTGCTCGAACTGGCTGGTCACCGATCCGTTCATCGTCCAGTGGCCGGTGTTGTGGGGGCGCATCGCCAATTCGTTGATGACGAATCCGGGGCCGCGGCCGGGGGTTTCGAAGAGTTCGGCCGCCATCACGCCGGTGACGCCGAAGGCCTCGGCAAGACCCAGGGCTGCGGTCCGGGCTGCTTCCGCCGTGGCCGGGTCCAGCCCGGGGGCGGGGGCGATGACCTCATCGCAGACCCCGTCGACCTGGATCGTGTGCACCACGGGCCAGCCACGGGCCTCACCGGAGGCCGTGCGGGCGACGAGGGCGGAGAGCTCACGGCTGAACTCGACCTTCTCCTCGGCCAGCAACCCGGTCCCGGCCTCGAACCAATCGGCGCAGCGGGACGCCGCGGCGGCATCGTCGAGCATCCGCACTCCCTTGCCGTCGTATCCGCCGCGGGGGGTCTTCAACACCACCGGCCATCCGGTGGATTCGCCGAAGGCGACCAGCTCGTCGATCGAATCCACCCGGGCCCAGACCGGGTTCGGCAGTCCGAGCTTTTCGACGGCGGCACGCATCACGAGCTTATCCTGGGCATGGATCAGTGCTTCCGGACGGGGCTGGACATCGACGCCCGCGTCGATCAGGGCCCTGAGGTGTTCGTTGGGGACATGCTCGTGGTCGAAAGTGATCACGTCGACGTCGGCGGCGAACTCCCGCAGCGTGGCCAGATCCCGGTAGTCCCCGACCGGGGCCTGGGCCACGGCAGCGACTGCCGAGACATCGGGTCCTTCGGCCAGGACCCGCAGGTCAAAGCCGAGGTTCGTTGCTTCAGGGGCCATCATTCGGGCGAGCTGGCCGCCACCGACCACGCCAATCACAGGAAAATTCACTTCTTCAGGGTACCGAACCGGGGCCGATCCTCCGGTTGCGACGGGGCCGGTGGCTCGGGTTTATGCGGAAACTTCCGGCACCAGCCGATAGAATGGGGCACTGGCCGCGTCACGGACGCAGTGGACCGGCTCCTGCTGGGGCCCCGGATCCCGGGGTTTTTTGCCCGCACCGAACACCGTCTGTGGAGGAACATGCTCAACGAGTTGGCGAAGAAATGCCAAGGACTTTTCACCATGTTGTGGCGCGAGGTCATGAAGTTCGGCGTCGTCGGCGGTGTGGCGTTCATCATTGATACCTCGATCTTCGTGTGGATGATGAACGGGCCCATGCACGGCTCGGAGGTCAAGGCCAAGATCGTGGCCGGGATCGTGGCCACCATGTTCTCCTGGGTGGCCAACCGCTACTGGACGTTCAGGCATCGCCGGCAGGCCTCCGTGGTGCGTGAACTGCTGATGTTCATCCTCATGAACGGGATCGGCCTGTTCATTGCCGCGGCCTGTGTCTGGGTCACCAAGTACTGGATCGGCCTGACCGATTCGACGAGCCTGTTCATTGCCGGATCGGTGGTCGGTCTCGTGCTGGGCACGATCTTCCGTTTCTTTGCCTACCGTTTCTGGGTCTTCACCGAGGAACTGGAGAACGAGCCGGGGTTCATCCACGACCGCGATCTGGTCGGCCACCCCGACAGCGCGGGCCTTCCGCCCGAAGAAGGCGACTCCGACCCCACGACGCGTTAGCCGCAGGGTCGGGACGGGGCCCTTCAGAGCCGGTGGCTGACCCGCTCGTCGTCGAGGATGCGCGGGGTCGCGGTGGCCCCGGGACCGAGCAGCACCAGCGGGGAATCACCCCGCCACTGGGACACCGCGGCCCGCAGGGTCGTGGCGAGGTCGGTGACCGGCCCGAGCAGGGCCGTACCGTGGGCCGGGGGAAGGGCAAAGAGCCCGGCATAGTCAAGATCCGCTTGGTCATCCCCGCTGGTCAGCGCCGGCGCGTCCCCGGGGACCGGATCGGCCAGGTAGTAGTCACCGAAGCCGCGGACCTCCGCCACGTAGTCCATGCACCCCGACGGGACGCCGCCCGGGAAGGACAGGGCCAGGGACTCCAGCCCGACGGCCACCACCTCCGCGGCGGGGAAGGCCTCGGTGGCCGTGGCCGGGTCCCCGGTGACCACGAGGTCGAAGGTCCCCGCCATCCCGTCCCGGTCCGCGATCCGGTGCAGCGGGCTCCCTGCGTCGGGGGCGGTGGTGACGAGTTCGGCACCGGTGGACCAGACGGCGAACCCGAGGGCCAACGACTTCCAATGGGTCGGAAGATCGATCAGCACCCGGGTGCCCGGACCGGCGTCGAACTCCTCGGCCAGGAGGTTGGCCGATTTCGAGACCCAGTTGTCGAAGACGTGCCCGCTCAGTTCCACGCGTTCACCGGGATCGCCGTACCAGGTCAGCAACGGGGAGGCGGAGTCCCGGTGCCGTGAGAGCAGTCGGTTTGTAAAATCTAACGAATCGGTATCGGTGGTCATGGACTCAATCCTCTCAAACCTGTGAAAACCCTGATAATCCGGGGAACCCTCGGACACGCCCATCGGTATACTCATATATCGGGCGTGTTGCGACATGGATCGGACGGCTTCCATCTATAGAATCACCGCCTCCACTTGACGTCGCTGAGTTACACCATTGTAATTAGTAGGGCAGCAGCTTTTTCCAGACAGCGGACTAAGCCGCGGCCGCATACATGACCGGAGGACGGACGGACGGTTACCGTTCGCCAGGTCGGGTACGCGGACGGTGCACGAGAGACAGCCAACCAGCGGAAGGGCGCACATCATGGGGAACGCAGAGCGCATTTACGATCCCAGCCAAGCCGAACAGGCGTCGAAGAGGTACGGCTCCCGTGGAGTCCCCGCAGACTGGTTCCTGGACCCCGCGGACGATGCGGCGGCAGAGAACTACCGGGCCGCCGGGCTGGACCTGGATGACCAGGCCACGGCCTTCCTGGCGGCCCACGAGTCCGACGTCGAGACCCCCGAGGCGCTGCTGGCACCGGTCCGTGAACTTCCGGTGGAGCGCCCCGCCCAGAGCGCCCCCGCCGAAGTGGACCCGCAGCAGCAGTTGTGGCTCGGCATGCCGGGATACCCCGGCGCGGAGGACGAAGGCGAACTCGGATGGCAGACCGAAGCCCTCTGCGCCCAGACCGATCCCGAAGCCTTCTTCCCCGAAAAGGGCGGGTCGACCCGTGACGCGAAGAAGGTCTGCGGGGCCTGCAACGTCCGCTCCGAATGCCTGGAGTACGCGCTGTCCAACGACGAGCGCTTCGGCATCTGGGGCGGTCTGTCCGAGCGCGAGCGCCGCCGGCTGAGGAAGCGAGCGGTCTGATTCATTCGCAAGTACGCGTCACGGCCGTCGTCGTTGCCCACGATGGGGAGAGCTTCCTTCCGGCAACCCTCGAAGCGCTCACGAACCAGAGCCGGCCGGTCGATCATTTCATCGGCGTCGACGCAGGATCCCAGGATGATTCCGCCCGCTTCCTGACCGACGCGTTGCCTGCCGGCACCCCGCTGGTGAAGGCCCGGGCGAGGGGATTCGGCGCCTCCGTGCGCGCGGGCGTGACCGGTGAGGATGCGCTCCCGCGCCGGGCAGGGGATCCGACGACCACGGGCAACCTGCCCGCGGTCGACGCCGACATCCAGGATTGGATCTGGTTGATCCATGACGACTCGGCCCCCGACCGCGGTGCCCTGGAGGCGCTGCTCGAAGCCGTGGAGACCTCTCCGGCGGTGACCATCGCAGGGTGCAAGCAGTTGAACCGCGATCAGCCCCGTCAGCTGCTGGACGTCGGTCTGGGGGTCAGCCGGTGGGGCGAACGCCTGACCATGATCGATGTCGATGAACTCGACCAGGGACAATACGACTCCCGTTCCGACCGCTTCGCCGTGAATTCGGCAGGACTGCTGGTGCGTCGCGACATCTGGGAGGAACTGGGCGGTTTCGACCCCGCACTGCCCGGGCTCGGCGACGACCTGGACCTGTGCTGGCGCAACCGGCTGGCCGGTCACCGCGTCGTGGTCGTCCCGAACGCCAAGATGTTCCACGCCCCCGACAAGGTCCGGTCCATCGCCGGCCCGTTGGCCGCCCGTCGGGCCGAAGTGTTCCTGCGGCTCAAGCATGCCCCTGCCTGGAAGGTCCCCTTCGTCGCCATCGGCGCGGTCCTCGGTTCCCTCCTGCGGCTACTGATGTCCCTGCTGGCCAAGGACCCGGCCTTCGGCTTCGGCCAGCTCAGCAGCACGTTGTCCGCCGTGTTCTCTCCGGTGGCCCTGCGGGGTTCACGCCGTGGGGCACGACGGACCCGCAAGGTCTCCCGGTCGCTGGTCCGCCCGTTGATGGTCCCGCGGCGCGAGGTGTGGGCCCATCGACGCAACCTGCTCCAGGCCGCCGGCAGCGCCACGGTCTTCGGTGACGGGTCGGGGGTTGCCGCCGAGGCATCCAACCCCTCGGGCGACAGTTCCGACGATTTCGCGGCATTGGCCGCCCCGCCCCGCACGGGTTCCTGGGTCGGTGCGGCGCTGGCGGTGCTGGGCACCGCCGTCGTCTCCCTGCTGGGGCTGCGGGCCCTCTTCGGCACCGGGGCGTTGGCTGGCGGGTCGATGCTGCCCGTCAGCCGGAGCCTGTCCGGTATCTGGGCCCACGCCACCGGGTGGTGGCAGGATCTGGGAACCGGGATGCCCGGCCACGGGGATCCCTTCGGCTTCGTGCTCTGGCTGCTCTCACTGCTCGGGTTCGGCACCCCCAACGCCGCCATCGTCGTGGTGTATCTGTTGGCGATGCCGCTGGCGGCACTCTTCGCCTGGCTGGCCCTGGGATCGGTGACGGCCAGCCGGGCCGCCCGGCTGCTCGGGGCCCTGGTCTGGGCCCTGGCCCCGGCCCTGCAGGTCGCCCTCGGTTCGGGGCGGGCCGGCGCCATCGTCGTGCACGTGCTGCTGCCGTTGGCCGGGCTCGGGGTGATCCGTGCCGTCGGGGCCGGACGCCCGCGCACTGAACAGCACGCGGTTCCCGCGGTGGAGGATCCGCCCTCGAAATCGGGGTTGCACGGGGTCCCGTCGTGGACTGCTGCCGCCGGGGCCGCCCTGGCCCTGGCCGCGGTCACCGCCGCCTCCCCGACCCTGCTTCCGCTGGCCGTGGTGCTCGTGGTGGTCCTGGCCATCCCGTTGGGCCGCCGGGCCCGGACCCTCTGGTGGGTTCCCGTGCCGTCGCTGGTCTTGGCGCTGGGAAGCATCCCGGCGGCACTGCAGAACCCCCGGGTGCTGCTGGCCGACCCGGGAGTCGTCCAGCCCTTCGACGCCGCGGAGCTGTGGCAACAGGTCCTGGGCTTCCCGGTGGCCTTCGACCCGGCGGCCGGCGTCCAGGGATTCGGCTGGGCCGCGCACCTGCTGCCCGGGCCGTGGGCGTTCATCGCCGCCCTGCTGGTGGGCGTGCCACTGTTGCTGCTGGCCATCGTCGGTCTGCTGCGCCGCGGGCGACGCGGAGCGATCATCCGGACCGCCTGGGTGGCCGGAATGGCGGCCCTGGCGACCGGATACGCCGTGCAGGCCCTCCCCTTCAGCATCACGGCCGGCCATGCGGTCACCCCCTTCACCGGTCCCTTCGTCTCGGTCTTCATGCTCGGTGTCGTCCTGGCCGGCGCGGGCGGCCTGGACTGGATGCGCAGCGTCCGGCTCCACCAGACCTCGCGGCTGCGCGTCATCGCCGGCCCGGCCCTGGCCGCCGGCGTGGTGCTGGTCCTGGCCTCGGCCACGGTGGCCACCACCGTCTGGCTGGCCCCGCGGACCGTCGGCTCCGAGGCCACCAGCGACCCCGCCACCACCTCGGATCTGGGGCTGGGACAGTCGGTGGTGCCCGTGGCGGCCCGTACGCTGCCCGCCACGGCCGCCGACCGGGGGAAGTCCCCGTTGCAGGAGCGCACCCTCGTCCTGGCCCCCGAAGGCGACGAAGGGGCCATGAGCGCCACGTTGATGAGCGGATCAGGCATGAGCCTGGACCAGCTCTCCGCGGTCTCCTCCAGTGCGCGGCTCACCGGAAGCCTCACCGATCCGCAGGCGGCCCCCGACGACGATTCCGCCCGGACCCTACGCTCCACCGTGGCCGGCCTGGCCTCCGGGCAGGCCATCGACCCGCGACCGGAGCTGGCCCGATTCGGGGTCAGCTTCGTGGTGTTGCAGGCGCCCGAAGGGGTGTCCACGCTGGCCGGACGCCTTGATGGTGTCCCGGGGCTGGCCCCCGTGGGCTACACCGACGCAGGCTGGCTGTGGCGGGTGAGCCCGGACGCCGAACTGGAGGACTCCGGGAACCCCAACGAATTCACCGCCCGGGTGAGGCTGCTCGACGCCGATGGCACGACCACCGGCCTCATCGGCTCCGAGGGGGCCCGCGTGCAGGGCCACCAGCTGCCCAACGGGCCGAAGGGGCGCACCGTCGTCCTGGCCGAACGGGCCGATCCGGGGTGGCAGGCCACCTACGACGGCAAGGCCCTCGAAGCCACCACCGACGAGTGGGCCCAGGCCTTCGAGCTGCCCAGCGGTGCCGGGGAACTATCCATCGGCTATTCGGCCCCCTGGTCGGTGCCCTTGGGGATCCTGCTGGCCATCGTCTTCGCAGGGACCGTGCTGCTGGTCATCCCGATCCCTGCCAGCCGACGGTTCGCCACCCGCCGGGTGGAGGAATTCAGGGCCACCGGCAGTGCCGAATCGGTGCGGGACATCGATGAAGCCGACGGGGAACACCTGCAGGACGAAGACGACGGCGATGCCCTTCAGTCCGCCACGCCGACCACCGAGGAGCATGACCAATGACCCGGAACCGGATCCCGCGCCGCGGACGTGCCGCAGCCGCCTCGCTCGGGGCCGTCCTGCTGGTGGCCACCGGCGGCGGCATTGCCGCAGGCTCGCTCAACGGCCCGCTGTCGGCGCCCGACGTCGGGGCCGTTCCCCGGGTCTCGGTGCCCGCGGGCGACTATGTGGGCCAATGCCCCGCGACGGCCCGGTTGCTTGATGGGGCGGCCGGAGAGGGGACGGATCCTGCCTTCGCCCCTGCCTCGGATTCGGAAAAGACGACGATCCGCTCCACGGTCCTGTCCGATGCCGCCGAACGCGTCCCCGGCGCCGAGGTGGAGAAGCTCGACGGGTCCACGGTGGAGACCTTGTCCAAGGAACTCCCGGAGGACGAGGCCGAGGAGGACAAATCCACCGGCGATGACGGCTTCACCGGCCGCAAGGCCAAAACGTCCTCCGGGGTGAGCGAACCGTCGACGGTGAACCTGCGGGTCCAACCCCTGGGCGGCCAGCAGTCCACCGCCGGGGCCGTCCGCAGCTACCTCGCCGACGACGGCGACCTGGCCGGGATGGCCGCAGCGACCTGCCAGGTCCCAGCGAACGAACAGTGGCTGACCGGCGCCTCGACCACGGTCGGCAGCACCGCGCTGTTGACCCTGGCCAACCCCTCGGCCTCCCCGTCCACCGTCGACCTGGACCTGTACGGGTCCAAGGGGCATATCGAGGCAGGCAATGCCCGCGGGATCGTGATCGCCCCGGGGGAGTCGACGTCGATCGTCCTGGGCGGGATGGCCTCCGGAGAGAAATCGCTGTCGGTCAAGGCCACCTCCACCGGTGCCCCGGTCAGCGCGGTCATCCAACAGAGCACCTTGCGCGGGTTGACTCCCGGGGGCGTGGACTTCATCGAGCCCGCGGCCGCCCCCGATGAACACCAGGTCGTGCCCGGGATCCTCATCCAGGACGCCAAGACGCAAAAGGACATCACCGCGCAGAAGGGGTACGACGACGCCGTGCCGACCCTGGACCTGACCGTCCCCGGGACGGGGGAGCAACACGTGAAGGTCCGGCTGGTGGGCCGGGACGGACCGGTGGACCTTCCCAGCGACGGCCAATACACCGCCGAAGCCGGGGCGACCACCAGTGTGCCCCTGACCGGGGTGGAGGCCGGGAACTACACGGCGATCGTGGACTCCGAGGAACCGGTGGCCGCCTCCGTGCGGATGACCCGCGGGACGAAGGCGAAGAAACGGACCGACGCGGCCTGGGCCGGGGCGGCCCATCGGCTCGGTGGCGAACATCTGGCGGTCGTGCCGAAGGGGGCCGATTCCCGTTTCATCTTCCTGGCCAGGGACGGGGCCGGGAGCATCGACCTGCGGCCGGTCACCTCCGACGGCAAGGTCGGCAAGGCGGTCACCGTGGAGGTGGACCAGGGAAAAAGCGTCGAACGCACGGTCGATTCCCTGGGCAAGGACGTGGTCGCGGTGACCCTCAGTGCCAGTGGGGACCCCGTCTACGGAAGCCTGATGGCCACCCGCGGGAAAACCGATGTGTCGGTTCTGCCGTTGCCGCCGGCCACCCGGGGAGCCACGGACATCGGCGTGGATCTGCGCTACTGAACAGGCCCCTCGGCGACGGGCTAGAAGCCGCCCTCCCAGGGGTGGTAGTCGGGGTCGATCTCCTCGGGCTCGCGCAGCAGGAGCTCGGCAACGAGTTCGACGACCGCCAGATGGACGACTTCGGGCAGCAGCAGGGGGGAATCGGCCAGCTCCTCCACGGGGCGGCGGTAGACGACCACGCGGGCGAGGCGACGCGGGGTGGCCCCCCACGTCCGGCCCAACGGGACCCGGCGTCCGGAGGCCTGGGAGTAGTCCAGCGAGGTGCTGCGCGGCATCAGCTCGATGGTGAATTCCATCGAGGCGATCGGTTGGCCCCACAGTAGTTCGAGGCGTTCGGCGGACTCGGTGACCAGATCCTCGAAACGGTCGGCGCGGGTGCGTGAGCCGGGCAACCCCGGGTGCATCAGGTTCCCGCGCAGTCCGCGTCCGTGGCGGTTCCGGCGGCGCTCCTCAAAGGACCTGCGGGTCGCCCCGGGCCCTTCGAACCGCACCCTGAAACCTTGCGCCATGACACCGAGCCTACCGAAGATCCCCGGTGCCGTCGGCGGGAACCGTTTCCCGCCATGCCTGTCTGCTTGGGGCCCGGGGCGCGACACGGCAGGTAAGCTGTTTTCTCGTGGGATCCCTTCGACTTTGTTCACGCTCCGCCTGCGGCCGCTCGGCCCTGGCCACCTTGACGTTTGTGTACGCCGATTCCACCGCCGTCCTCGGGCCGTTGGCCACCTATCCCGAACCCCACTGCTACGACCTCTGCAGCGAGCACGCCCATCGGCTGACCGTCCCGCGCGGCTGGCAGGTCCTGCGGCTGGAATTGCCCGATGCCCCCCGACTGGCCGCCGATGAACTCTCCGCCCTGGCCGACGCCGTCTCCGAACCGCGCCGTCCCGCCCCGGAGGAGGGACACTCCACCGTGGAGCGCGGTTCAGGCGTGACGAACCCGTCCTCGGCGCGTACCGCCCCGACTCCCATGGACCCTCCCGACGATACGGATGGCGGACGGGGTCCGCTGCGCATACTGCGCGAACCACGCTAAAGCCATAAGCTGGGCCCATGGCCCACATCACGCCCCAGCTGCTCGAGATCCTGCGTTGCCCGGTCACCGGCTCGACGCTCACCCAGGACGGCGACGCATTGGTTGCCTCCGGCGAGGATGACCGGGGCAGCACCCCGCGGTACCGCTTGCACGAAGGAATCCCCATCATGCTGGGCCCCACCCCGGCCGAAGACGCCGGCAAGACCGCGGGGGCGGAGTAGCCGTGGGCTTTGACTACCGGATCGCCGATATCTCCCTGCACGAGGCCGGCCGCCACCAGATTCGGCTCGCCGAACATGAGATGCCCGGGCTGATGGCGCTGCGGGCCGAATACGCCGGCTCCCAACCTCTGGCCGGGGCCCGCATTGCCGGGTCACTGCATATGACCGTCCAGACCGCGGTCCTCATCGAGACGTTGACGGCCCTGGGGGCCCGGGTCCGGTGGGCCTCCTGCAATATCTTCTCCACCCAGGACGAGGCCGCAGCAGCCGTCGTCGTGGGGTCCGGGAGTGCCGCAGACCCCCGGGGGGTGCCGGTTTTCGCCTGGAAGAACGAATCCCTGCAGGATTACTGGTGGACCGCCGAACAGATTCTTTCCTGGCCGGGCGCCGACACCGACCCCGGGGCCGGACCGAACCTGATCCTGGACGACGGCGGGGACGCCACCATGCTGGTCCACCAGGGGGTCGCCTTCGAGGCCGCCGGAGCGGTTCGAACGGCGACCACCGCCGACAGCGAGGAGTCCACGATCGTGCTGGATCTGCTGCGCCGTTCCCTGGCGCAGGACCCCGGCCGGTTCACCCGCATCGCGGCGGGCATCCTGGGGGTCACCGAGGAGACGACCACCGGGGTGCACCGGCTGTACCAGCTCGCCGACGCCGGACAGCTGCTCTTCCCGGCCATCAACGTCAACGATTCGGTCACCAAATCCAAATTCGACAACAGGTACGGCATCCGCCATTCCCTGCCCGACGGCATCAACCGGGCCACCGACGTGCTCATCGGGGGCAAGGTGGCCGTGGTCTGCGGGTACGGCGACGTGGGCAAGGGGGCGGCGGAGGCGCTGCGCGGCCAGGGGGCGCGGGTCATCGTCACCGAGATCGACCCGATCTGCGCCCTGCAGGCGGCCATGGACGGCTATCAGGTCGCCCGGCTTGAATCGGTCATCGACCAGGGCGATATCTTCATCACCACCACCGGCGGGACCGGAATCATCCGGGCCGAAGACATGGCGGCCATGAAGGATAAAGCCATCGTGGGCAACGTGGGACACTTCGACGACGAAATCGACATGGCCGGGCTCGCCGCGGTGCCCGGCATCGAGAAGGTCGAGATCAAGCCGCAGGTCCACGAATGGGTCTTCGAGCCCGGCACCGCCCGGGCCCATTCGATCATCGTGCTCTCCGAGGGACGACTATTGAATCTGGGCAACGCCACCGGACACCCCAGCTTCGTGATGTCCAACTCCTTCGCCAACCAGACGATCGGGCAGATCGAACTCTTCTCCCGGCAGCGCAGTGCCGCCGGGGCCGGCACGGGGGCCGCCTACGACACACGGGTCCACGTGCTGCCGAAGATCCTCGATGAGAAGGTCGCCCGGCTCCACCTGAAGGCGCTGGGCATCGAACTGACCGCACTCAGGGACGAACAGGCCGACTATCTGGGGTTGGATCCGGCCGGGCCCTATAAGCCCGAGCACTACCGCTACTGACGGTCCCGTCCCGGCGGTCGTCAGCTGCCGAAGGGCAACCGGTGGATGCGCTCGCGGACCGTCCGTTGGCGTTCCGCCACCGCGGTCAGGCGCCGGTGATCGCGGTCGCGCCGTTCGGCGACCACTGCCGCCAGGAACTGTTCCGGGGGACAGCCGGCCGGTGGGGCGGGGGAGACGTGGGGTTGCAGGTCCGAGGCCAGCGTGGCGGCGACCTGTTCCCGGGAGGCGGGGGCCATGGACGGGGCCTGGCGGATGAAGCGGGCGATGCGTACCGCCAACGGGTCCGGAATCCGGCCCACATCGGCCAGTTCGGCCCAGGGACGCAACTGCTGGGGCACGGGAAGCACCAGCGGGGCCACGGGCTTGCGGCGTTCACGCATCGAATAGGTGCCCGCGAGCATGTCTCCCAGGCGTTTGCCGCGTTCATTGGCGAAGGAGACCAGCAGGGCCAGCGAACCGAAGAGGGCCAGGATCTCCAACAGGGCCAGCATCGCCCGGATGAAGGCATGGCGGAAGCGGATCGACCCGCCGTCGTCCCGCACGATGCGCAGTCCCATGACCAGCCGCCCCAGCGACTTCCCGCGGGTCAGGGTCTCCACGAGCACCGGAACAGCCACCATCCAGAGCACGACGACGAGGATGACCACCGCCTGGATGGCCGCGCCGTCGAACCCGGAAGCGAGCTTCTCAAGCAGGACCAGCGACGCCACCAGGCCGATTACGTAGACGAGGTAGTCGATGCAGCAGCCCACGGCACGCAGCACGAAGCTGGCGGGCCGTAGTTGGAGGACGACTGCCTCGCCGGTGATGATCGTGCTCACGGTATCCCTCCATCGAGGCTGGGTGATCGGACGCCCGACCGGCCCCGGGGTCGACCCGGCGCAACGCGGCCGTCATCCCAATCTAGCCGACACCCCCACGTTAGGCTGGGATCGTGGATCTTGATGCCTTCGTCGCCGTTCATCGCCACGAGTGGGACCGCCTTGACGTCCTGTCTTCCCGGCGTCGGCTGACCGGGGCCGAATCCGATGAATTCCTGGGGTTGTACGAACGCGTGTCGACCCATTTGTCGATGGTTGGATCGATCGAACCCGATGCCGTGGTCTCCGCCGACCTCTCCGCGAGGATCTCCCGGGCCCGGACGCGCTTCACCGGGGCCAGGACCCCCGTCCTGGAGGAGATCGCCACGTTCTTCGTCTACACGCTGCCGGTGGCCTTCTACCGGATCCGGGTGCTCACCGTGGTGGTGGGGTTGGTCTTCGTGGCCATTGCCTTCGCTGCCGGGCTCTGGGCCGCCAACACCCCCGGAGTGCTCAAGGCCATGGGCTCCGATGCCGATCTGCAGCAATACGTGCACCACGATTTCGTGGACTACTACTCGGAGAATCCGGCGGCCTCCTTCGCCGGGGCGGTATGGACGAACAACGCCCTGATCGCCGGGATGTGCGTGGCCTTCGGGATCTCGGGGTTGTATGTGCCCTACGTGCTCTACCAGAACGCCATCTCCGTGGGGATGGCCGGCGGCCTGATGTCCTCGTTGGGCGAGCTGGACACCTTCTTCCTCTACATCCTGCCGCACGGGTTCATGGAGCTCACGGCGATCTTCGTCGCCGGGGCCGCCGGGTTGCGGATCTTCTGGGCCTGGGTGGCCCCCGGGCCCCGGACCCGGATCGGTTCCCTGGCGGTGGAGGGCAGGTCGCTGATGACGGTGGCCCTGGGCCTGGTCCTGGTGCTCTTCGTCTCCGGGCTGGTCGAAGGATTTGTCACCCCCAGCGGGTGGCCGCATGCGGTGCGCCTGGGCATCGGCCTGCTGGTCCTGGCCGGGTACTGGACCTACACGCTGGTCCTGGGCCGGCGGGCCGTTCGCGCGGGATTCACCGGAGATCTGGGAAAATACGACGCCGGGGCCACCGCGGCCGTCGCCTAACGACTTTTCATGCCAACAGGGAAGGACACATCGATGGAGAACAAGAACGCCGTGCCGGAAGGACCCGACTCCGGGGACCTGGACAGCGACCGGCCGGTGCCGGCAGCACACGACCCGGAGGTTCCCGAGTTCCTCAAGGGGCCGGACCCCGAGGAGCCGATGTCCGAGACCGACGGGACCGGGGCCTCCGGACCCGAGGCCGGGGAGAACGGTGCCCCGCCGACCCCGGAGGCGGCCGGAGCAGAGGAGCCGCAGCAGAAGCAGGCCGGGATGGCTCCCGACGCCTGGGAATCCGAGTTCGCCGCCGCGGCCGGACAGGACCCCGCCTCCTCGACCGACGACGGGCAGGTCGACACGGACGACTCCCGCACCCGGGCCCTGCCGGCCTGGCAGCAGGAGGATTCCTCCCAGACCCGGTCGATGCCGCGTGCGGAACAGGACGGCGCCATCGGCTCCGCCGTGGTGGCCGAACCGATCGTCGGGCGCGAAGCCGAACCCGACGGTGAAACCGTGCGTGCCGATTCGGTGGCCGCGGCCAAACGACAGGAACCCGTTCCCGGGGATCCTGCCGCCGAAACCGACCGCGAGGCCCGGCGCCGCCAGCATGCCCGTGACTCCGCCCTGACGGCCAAACCGATGTTCGCGCGGATCGTGCAGACCTTCCTGGCCATTGCGTTCCCGTTCATCGTGGTCATCGGGGCCATCCGCATGGTCGCCAGCTCCTGGTTCCTCTGGTTGGACTACCACCGTCCCGGCTTCCCCGCCGACGGCTACGGCTTCAGCCAGGCCGACCGGCTGACCTACGGCAACTACGGGGTGGACTACATCAACAACTCCGCCCCCTCCGCCTACCTGGGCAACCTCGTGGACGGCAACGGGGACCCGCTGTTCTTAGCCAACGAGGTCTCGCATATGGCGGATGTGAAGTCCATCGTGGGGATCACCTATGCCGCCGGGATCGTCCTGACGGTGCTGGCCATCCTGGTCTGCCTGTACCTGTGGCGTCGCTATGCGGGAGGGATCCGCCGGGCGTTCTTCGCCGGTGCGGTGATCACCCTGGTCGTGATGATCGCGCTGACGGTGTTGGCGGTCCTGAATTTCGGCACGTTCTTCACCGACTTCCACGAGCTGTTCTTCGCCCAGGGCAACTGGACCTTCCACGCCAACGACACCCTGATCCGGCTGTATCCCGAACAGTTCTGGATGGATGCCGGCATCGTGATCGCCGGGCTGGTGCTGATCACCTCACTGGTGTTCCTGATCACCAACTGGCCCTCACGCACGCGCCGTGAACGGGCCCGTCAGCGCCAGACGGACCGGGAGATGGGCCTGCTCTGAACCAGGGGCCACCCACGCCAGCGGGCCGCTGCCCCGGGGATGTCCCCGGGGCAGCGGCCCGCAGTGTTTCCGGTGGTGGTGGGGAGCCTCAGCCCCAGCTGGGCATCCACAACCGCAACCGCCAGGCCTCGTAGGGGATCGTCTGACCGGTCCAGACCGGCCAGAAGAAGGCGGAGACCAGGACCACCAGGGCCAGGAAGGTGGTGACCCCGATGAGCCCGATCCGCCGTCGCGCCACGGAGGCGCCCACCCCACCCAGGGCCAGGGCGAGCACGAAGGTCAACGACAGGATCATGAACGGTTCGAAGGTGATCGTGTAGAAGAAGAACATGGTGCGCTGTGAATACAGGAACCACGGTCCCAGGCCGGCGAGCATACCGGCCAGGATGGCCCCGGTCCGCCAATCGCGCCGGCCCGCCCAGAACAGCAGAACGACCAGCAGCGAGAGCGTTGCCGCCCACCACAGCACCGGATTGGGCAGATCGGTGACCACCGAGGCACAGGAGCCCACCGGGCAGCCGGGGTCCCCGGCGTCCGACCCGTTGTAGTGGAACAATACGGGCCGCCCGGCGAACAGCCAGGTCCACGGCCCCGATTCCCAGGCATGCGGGGAACTGAGCCCCTGGTGGAACTCGTAGGCGCTGCGGTGGTACTCCCAGAGCGAGCGGAGCGGGGCCGGAAGCCATCCCACCCCCTCACCGGGATGATCCGCCGCCCAGCTGCGGTCGTAGCCGCCGCTGGTGATGAACCACCCGGCCCAGGTCGAGACGTAGGTCGCCAGGGTCAGCGGGATGATGAGGAAGAAGGCCGGGATGCCGTCGCGGAGGATCCCCGCGCTGAACCAGCGGCGGATCCCCACGGTCCGGCGCGCCTGCATGTCCCACAACACGCTCAGCAGGCAGAAGACCGCGATGAAGGAAAGCATCGACCATTTCACGCCCAGGCCGCCGCCGAGCAGCACGGCGAAGACCAGACGCCAGGGACGCCAGGCCATCCACGGGCCATGCTCGAGGAAGGCCCGCGGGGGCACCCCGGTCAGCGGGTCCACCGCGGCGGAGACCTTCCTGGCCAGGATCCTTCGCCCGTGGGAGCGGTCCAGCAGCAGGGCGTAGAAGGCGGCGACGATGAAGAACATCTGGAAGATGTCCAACAGCGAGGTCCGCGACAGGACCAACTGGTGGCCATCGACGGCGCTCAACCCCCCGGCGACGGCGCCGAGGGTGACCGAGTTGAACAGTCGCTGGGCAATGAGGGTGACCAGCAGGACGGCCAGGGTGCCCACGACGGCGGCGGAGAAACGCCATCCCAGCCCGCGATCGGTGCCGAACAAGAGCATCCCCACGGCGATCATCCATTTACCCAGGGGCGGGTGGACCACGTATTCGGGGCTGTCCAGCGGGGCGGGGTCGCCGTCCAGGAACGCCGGGTTCGGGTCGTCGGGCCACTCCATCTCATGCCCGTGGGAGATCAGCGTGAACGCGTCCTTGACGTAATACGTCTCGTCGAAGGTGAGGGCATGGGGCTGATCCAGATTCACCAGACGCATCAAGGCGGCGATGATCGTGATGACCAGCGGGACCATCCAGGTCAAACGGGTCGCCGGGGCGATGACCCCCTGCAACCGCTCCGTCAGGGCCCGGTAGGTGAAGGCGGACCGCGGGGTCTGGATCCAGACGGGGCGGGACGTTTTCAGGGCGCTCACGCGACAACTCTACCGGCGCCGCCGACGGTAGGCTGGCGGGGTGAATATCGATCCTGCAGAACCAGTGTCCGACACCCCGGAACCCACCACCCCGACCCGGCCCGGGACCGGGGGCCAGGACGGGCAGATCGTGCTGGCCGCCACCCCGATCGGAAATCTCGGGGACGCCTCCCCGCGCTTGATCGAGTTGATGACCGGCGCCGATGTGATCGCCGCGGAGGACACCCGCAGGTTCCACCATCTGGCCCAGGCCCTGGGGGTGCGGATCCCGGGACGGGTGATCAGCTACCACGAGCACAACGAGGCCGTGAAGACCGCCGAACTGCTGGACCTGGTCCGTCAGGGGCTGACCGTGCTGATGGTCTCCGACGCCGGGATGCCGGCCGTCTCCGATCCGGGGTTCCGGCTGGTGGAGGCGGCCGGCGCCGAGGGCCTGCTGGTCACCGCGGTGCCCGGGCCCTCCGCCGTGTTGACCGCGCTGGCCCTCTCCGGTCTGCCCACCGACCGGTTCACCTTCGAGGGGTTCCTTCCGCGCAAACCGGGGGAGCGGTCCGGACGACTGGCCGAACTGGAGAAGGAGCGGCGCACGATGGTCTTCTTCGAAGCCCCCCACCGGTTGGCCCCCATGCTGCGGGCGCTCGCCGAGGCCTTCGGCCGGGACCGCCCGGCCGCCGTGGCCCGGGAGTTGACCAAGATGCATGAGGAGGTCAAGCGCGGCTCCCTGCAGGAATTGCTCGAATGGGCCGAAGGCCAGATGCGGGGGGAAATCGCCGTCGTGGTTTCCGGGGCGGCCGAGGACGCCCCGTCGCGTGCGGTGGACCAGGTCGCCTCGGTGCAGGAGCTCGAACGCGGAGGATTGCGGCTCAAGGACGCGGTGGCCGCCATTGCCGAACGGGAGCGGGTCTCCAAGCGCGAACTCTATGCGGCGGTCCTCGAAGCCCGACGCTAGCCCGGGCGGATGCACAACCAGGCCCGGTGGTCATGATGCATCCCTGCATTTACACCCGGGAGGGCCTCTGACTACCGTGAGGCCTGACAGAACCCCATCCATCCTGACGCGGGAGAGACCAACGATGACCATCACCCCCGAGCGCGAAGCCGAACTGCTCGCCTCCGTTCCCACCGGCCTGCTGATCAACGGGGAATGGCGCGATGCCTCCGACGGCGGGACCTTCGACGTCCAGGACCCCGCCACCGGAAAGGTGCTGGCGACCCTGGCCTCGGCGACGAGCGAGGATGCGATGGCCGCGCTCGACGCCGCCGACGCGGCCCAGGCAGCCTGGGCCCGCACCCCGGCCCGCGAACGCGCCGAGATCCTACGCCGGGCCTTCGACCTGGTCAGCGCCCGGGCCGAGGATTTCGCCCTGCTGATGACCCTGGAAATGGGCAAGCCGCTGGCCGAATCCCGGGGCGAGGTCACCTATGGTTCGGAGTTCCTGCGCTGGTTCTCCGAGGAAGCGGTCCGCGACTACGGACGCTATGTGACCACCCCCGAAGGCAAGAACAAGATCCTGGTGCAGCGCAAACCCGTCGGGCCGTGCCTGCTGATCACCCCCTGGAACTTTCCGCTGGCCATGGCCACTCGCAAGGTCGGCCCGGCGGTCGCCGCCGGCTGCACGATGGTGCTCAAGCCCGCGAAGCTCACGCCGCTGACCAGCCAGCTCTTCGCCGCGACCATGCTGGAGGCCGGTCTGCCGGCAGGGGTGCTGAACGTGACCAGCTCCAAATCGGCGTCGGGCATCTCGGGGCCGTTGATGCAGGATCCCCGGCTGCGCAAGGTCTCCTTCACCGGGTCGACCCCGGTGGGCAAGCAGCTGCTCAAGGACGCCGCCGACAACGTGCTGCGCACCTCCATGGAACTGGGCGGAAACGCCCCGTTCATCGTCTTCGCCGACGCCGATCTGGACCGGGCCGTCGAAGGGGCCATGGCCGCGAAGATGCGCAACATGGGCGAGGCCTGCACCGCGGCCAACCGCTTCCTCGTCCAGGCCCCAGTGGCCGCGGAATTCACCCGCAAATTCGCCGAGGCCATGGCGGCGCTCACCCTGGGCCGGGGCACCGAGGACTCCTCGAAGGTCGGCCCGCTCATCGACGGGGGCGCCCGCGACGATGTGCATTCCCTGGTCAGCGCGGCGATCGACGCCGGGGCCGAGGCGCTCACCGGCGGCAAGGCCCGCGAGGGGGCCGGCTACTTCTACGAACCGACCGTGCTGGCCAACGTCCCCAACGACGCGGCGATCCTGGGCAGCGAGATCTTCGGCCCGGTGGCCCCGGTGACCACCTTCGACACCGAGGAGGAAGCCATCGAACTGGCCAACTCCACCGAATACGGCCTGGCCTCCTACGTCTACTCGCAGGACATGAACCGCATGTTCCGTGTCTCCGAACGCATCGAATTCGGTCTGGTGGGCTTCAACGCCGGGGTCATCTCCAACGCGGCCGCCCCGTTCGGCGGGGTCAAGCAATCGGGGATGGGCCGTGAAGGCGGCTCCGAGGGCCTGGCCGAATACACCAGCGCCCAGTACATCGGCATCGCCGACCCGTACGCCGTCTAGGCCCCGATCAGCGAGGCCGGCCAGGCCCGGGCCAGGAACTGGCGTCCGGGGCTGGCCGCATCGGAGAACGCCTGCTCGATCTCGGTCAGGGCCCGGCTCAACGCCAGGTCCAGGGGCAGTTCCCGGCCGGCCCGGGGGCGGTGGATGCCGCTGGCCGGGCCGCGGGGCACCAGTTGGCGGTGCGGCTGTGCATCGAGGGAGAAACTGGCCCGTTCGAAGGCCTCCCGGAGCCGGCGCACCTCGCCGGCCGCCTCGGGCAGGTGCTCCTGCAACCGGGCGGCATACCCTGCATCGGTTTCCTGGGGGCGTTGGGCCAGCCCGTAGTCCCGGCCCAAGGCCAGCAATTCGCTCCAGGCCCCGGCCACCGCATCGCGCCAGTCGGTGGCCCGGTGGATGCGGCGGAGCCGGCGGGCCCGTTGCCACCGGCGGATCCCGAAGGGACCAAAGAGCCCCAGCAGCACCACCAGTGCCAGCAGCACGGGGACCGTCGGCGACGCCCCGTCATCGTTCCCGGATTCCCGGCCCCCGGCGGCGGGGGCGGTCGAGGGGTCGGCACTGTGGTTCACATCGGGGATGGTCCTGCCCCGCGTCGGATCGGTATCCGGTGACTGCGCGTCGGCGGGCCCGCCGGTGGGGCTGTCGCTGGCGTAGGACGGGGTGGTGCCGCGGCCGGGGGTGGGTTCGAAGGGGACCCAGCCGAGATCGGGAAAGAAGAGTTCGGGCCAGGCGTGGGCGCTGCGCGGACTCAAATCGTAGCCGGTCCACTGTTTCCCGTCCGAGCCCAGGGCCTGGGAGCCGCTGCTTCGGCCCGGCGCGTAGCCGACCACGACCCGGCTGGGAACGCCCAGGGTGCGCGCCATCAACGCCATGGCCGAGGAATAGTGGGTGCAGTATCCGCTCTTCTTCTCCAAGAATGCCGCCACGACCCCGACCCCGTTGCCGTCGTAGCCCTGTTCCAGCGGTGTCTGTTCCGAATAGGTGTAGTCGACGCTGCGCAGCTCCTCCTGCAGGGCCACGGCCTGGTCGTAGGCGGTGCCGGCATCGGCCTTCCGCACGATCCGTTGGGCGGTCCGGGGAATGATCTCCGGCAGATCCTCCTGCAGCTGGGTGTAGGTGTCCGCCAGCTGGTCGGCACCGAAGTCGGGGTCCCGGGCCAGGCGGGCGGAGCTGGCCTCCAACGCGTCGGCATCGATCACCGGGACCTGCGAGGTGACCGTGTAGTCCAGCTTCCTGCTCGTGGCCGCCGCTGCGGAGAACATCGTGTCGGTGTCTCCGTTATAGCCCCAGTCCCGGGCCAGCCCGGTCACCGAGGACGCCTCGCGGGGCATCGGCAGCCAGGGGCTCTGGTAGTTTCCGGTCACCACCCGGGTATGGACCGTCCTGGTGCGTGGCAGGTGCTGCGGTGTGAAGCCGTCGGGCCAGGAATCGAGGTCTTCGGTGTCATGGTCGCGGTCGACCTCGATATCCGTTGGCTCCCAGCGTTTGGCCCCCAGATCGGAGATGACAGAGGTGCGCAGATAGACCGGGTCGGGGGAGTCGGTGTAATAGGTCAACGTGGTCACCCCCAGGCGGTCGCGCAGGTTCACCCCCAGATTCAGCACCGGATTCACCCCGCTGGGCTTGCCGAAGAGGTAGAGCCGTTGGCCCTGCGGCATGAGCCCCTGCGAGAACCCGGGCAGGGCGAGGGGCACCACCAGCATCAGGGCCAGCGCGCCGGCGGCGATGAGGGTGCCCTGACGCAGCACACCGGTGCGCACTGCGGCTCCGGGAGCGGTGGCGCGATGTTCCAGACGGGAGGTGGCGAGGACCAGGAGAAAGCCCACGGCCGTCAGGGACACCGGCAGCAGGCCGGCACCGTTGGTCTTGACCAGGGAGGCGATGACGAGGAAGACCGACAGCGGCACCGCGCTCAGTGCCGGGAGCCGCAGCCCCAGGACCGCCAGATGGGCCAGCAGTGCCGTCACCCCGGCAGCCAGGCAGATGAAGAAGATGATGGGGTCCTCGGACAGCACGGGTTGGGCCTGGACCAGGACGGCGTCCCGGGCCTGCGGATAGAAATCCATGGCCCGGCGCACGCTTTCGGCGGTGGGGATCACCCCGAGCACCGCGGTGGAGGGAAGGAACTGCAGGGTGAGCATGGCGACCAGTCCGGCCACCGAGGCGATGAAGGTCAGGGCATAGGACCGACCCCGGGCCCGCACCAGGGTCCCGACGGCGAGGGTCCCGGCGACGGTGACGGTCGCATTATCGAACCACAGCCGGCCCTCGATGACCCCCCAGAGCCCGCTGACCGGTGCCAGGACGGCACAGAGCAGGACGGCGAAGAGCAACCACTGGGTTCCGCCGTGGCGCCGCGCTGGTTTCTTCCGCCGCTGCGAGGCCGGGAGGATCTCGGCCGCTGCGCTCATGACCGCCCCCGGACTCCGGTGCGCCGCTGCTGGGCGGCCAGTTCCAGCCAGGCATCGGCCACCGGGGTCTTGGCGTCCACGGGCACCGCCGCCCACCCCGCGGCGCGGAAGGCCCGCAGGCCCGCCGTGGTGGCCCCGGGACGACTGGCGATCAGGAACACCAGGACGCCACGGTGGGTCCCGAACCGGTGGATCCAGGCTTCGGCCCCGTCCGCGGTGGGCGCACCGGTGAACAGCAGCACGGGATTGTTTCCGCCGCGGGGGAGGAAGTCCGGTGCCTCGGCCGGTGCGTCCCGGGGACGCGAGGGGGCGGGCTTCAAACCCACCGAGGCTAGGGACAGCTGGAGGTCCTCGGCCGCCTGCGGACCGGAAAACCATCCGTTCCCTGCTCCGGGGGACCCGGGCGCCGCATCGGCCAGCGGCAGCCCGCTTTCGTCGAGGACCTCGAGGTCGTAGCCCTGGTCGGCCAGATGCGCCCCCATGGAGACCACCGCCCCGATGGTCCAGTCGAAGCAGGGGGTCGTGGTCCCGGGGGCGTCCTGGAAGTTCGGGATCGGGGTCGGGGCGTCGGCACCGATGTAGCTGCCCTGGTAGGGCAGGGCCCGGGTGTCCACGACCAGCGTGGCGCGGGGGGTGCGTTGGAATTGTTCCTGACGGACCATCAGGGTGTTGTGCCGGGCCGTGGCGGGCCAATGCACGCGCCGCAGCGAATCACCATCACGGTATTCGCGGGTCATGACGTCGTCGTTCTCGGGGGTGGCCTGGTGGTGGGAGGTGGCCGTTCCCCGGGTACCGGTGCTGCCCAGGACCCCGGTCTCGGGCAGGGGGAGCACCGGGGGAACCACCGTCAGCGGTGTGGGACGATCCACCGCGATGGGCCGCATGGCCAAGCCGAACGGGTCGGAGAGCTGGACACGGAGCGGGCCGACCGCGTAGACGCCCCGGTGGGTGGGCCGCAGCCGGTACCGGTAGGCGGTCCTCTGGCCCGCCGAGCCGGCCTGGCCGGGGGCATCGGCGGAAAACGACGGGGTGGTCCCGAAGTCCCGGGGGAGTTGTTCGTCCAATGCCGTTCCCGCCGGCAGGGGGGAGCCGTGGCCCAATGACAAGGTCACGGTGGTGGAACCGCCGGTGATGACCGGGTCGGGACCGAAGCTGCGACGGACCTTCACCCGGGTCCTTCCCAGGGCGACGGCTGCTGCCGAGAGCAACGGGGCGACCAGCAGGAAGATCGAGATGTTCACCAGTTCGCGGCGCCCCAGGAACCAGGCCAGGAGCAGGGCCACTGCCCCAGCCACGAAGAGGGCCCAGCCGCGCGGGGTGAGGAACCAGAGTCGCAGCCGGACCCGCAAGGGCAGGCGTTCGGTGCCCCCGTGTCCGGTTCCGGTTCCGCTATCCACCATGGGCCGCCCGGCTCAGCGGCGCGCTGCGGTTCGGACCGGGACCTGGGCCAGCAGGGATTCGACGAGATCCTGCACGGTGGTCCCAGAGATCTCCGCCTTGCGATGGAGTACGAGTCGATGCCCGAGCACCGAGGGGCAGTTGGCCACCACATCGTCGGGCAGCACGAAGTCCCGGCCGTTCAGCGCCGCCTCGGCCTTGGAAGCGCGCAGGAGCTGGAGCAGGGCCCGGGGGCTGGCCCCGAGCCGGATCTCCGGGTGCGTCCGGCTTGCCTGCCCCAGGGCCACGATGTATTCCTGCACGGCGTCGGCCACATGGACCGCCTTGACGATGTCGATCAGCGAGAGCAAGGTCGCCTGGTCGACGACGGAAGCAACCCGTTGCAGGGGCGAATCGGACTGGTGGTTGCGCAACATGGACAGTTCGGCCGCCGTATCCGGGTACCCCATGGACACCCGGGCCATGAACCGGTCGCGTTGGGCCTCGGGCAGGGGGAACGTGCCCTCGAGTTCGATCGGGTTCTGCGTGGCGATCACCATGAACGGGGCGGCCAACGGGTAGGTCGTCCCGTCGACGGTGACCTGGTGCTCCTCCATGCATTCCAATAGTGCCGACTGTGTTTTGGCCGAGGCCCTGTTGATTTCATCCCCGATGACGAGGTTCGCGAAGACCGGCCCCCGACGGAATTCGAATCCATGGGAGTCCTGGTTGTAGATGGAGACACCGGTGACATCGGAAGGCAGTAGATCAGGGGTGAATTGGATGCGGTTCACACTGGCATCCACCGAACGGGCCAGGGTCTTGGCCAGCAGGGTCTTGCCGACCCCCGGGACGTCCTCCAGCAGCAGGTGCCCCTGGGCCAGCAGCACGCGCAACGCGGTGCGGGCGACTTCCGGCTTCCCGTCGATCACCGTGCCGATGGCCTCCAGGATCCGGGTCGTGACGACGCCGAATTCCTCCGAGGAGGGCGACGGGAGTTCCGTGGTGGTCGACACTGCGTCTACTCCCTGAATTCCGGCGGCATGATGGGTCCCTGCCCCCTCAGCCTACCCACCAAACAGGTGAGGTGGGTCACGGGCGGTGGATCCCGGTCCCGGCGGCCTCCGTGGGTGGGGGCGTCCGGCGGTAGCCTAGGGGTCCGGCCCGCCCGCCGGGAAACCTCGTCCCCGTTCCAGGAGTTCCTCCATGTGCCCTTCCCCCCGATCGGATGCCTCTCGCCCCGAGATAGGAGCCGGTGGCGTCGTCCTGCCCGGGGACACCCCTCCGGCCTATCGTGCCACCGGCGGGGACCCCGCGGCCCGGGACGCGGACGGCGGGCCCCGCCGTGCTGCCACGTCGGCCAACGGCAGCAAACGCGACATCTCCTACCCCCCGGCTCCCGAACCGTTGGCCGTTCCCGTGGTGGACAACCACACGCATCTGGACTTCGGTGACGGCGAGGTGACCGTCGCGGTGGCCCAGGCGTTGGATACCGCCAACGCCGTGGGGGTCTCCGGGATCATCCAGGTCGGGTGCGATGTGGAATCATCGCGCTTCGCGGTCCAAGCAGCCCATGCCGACCCCCGCGTGCTGGCCGCGGTGGCCATCCACCCCAACGATGCCTCCCGGTTGGCCGAAGGCGGAGCCCTGGATTCCGCGCTCGCAGAGATCGACCGGCTGGCCGGGGATCGGCGGGTGCGGGCCGTGGGGGAGACCGGGTTGGATTATTTCCGCACCGGGGAGGAAGGCCGTCCGGCGCAGCAGGAATCCTTCAGGGCGCATCTGGAGATGGCAGTCCGCCACGAACAGGCCGTCCAGATCCATGACCGTGAGGCGCATGCGGACATCGTGGAGATCCTGGGGCAGGTCCCGACCCCCGAGACCGTCATCTTCCACTGTTTCTCCGGTGATGCCGAGCTGGCGCGGATCTGCAACGCCCATGGCTGGTACATGTCCTTCTCCGGGACGGTGACCTTCAAGAATTCCCGCGACCTGCGAGAGGCCCTGGCGGTCGCCGACCCTGCGCTGGTCCTGGTGGAAACCGATGCCCCGTTCCTGACCCCGCACCCCTTCCGCGGCCGGCCCAATGCCAGCTACCTGGTTCCCTACACCGTGCGTTCCATGGCCGAGACCCTGCAGACCGACGTTGATGGACTCTGCGAGCGGATCGCCCGGAACACGACGGCGGCCTACGGCAGCTTCTGACCCCGGCCCGAGCCCGCCGGCATAAGTCACGAACGGGTCACCGCCGGCCGGGGTTGGTCACGAAGTGGAAGCGGGAAAATCCGCGCCATGGCGCGGGATCGGGGGGGTTCAGGGACGTCGAGCTTGTCACTAGATAACGAACCGGTTACGGTAGTCAACAGAGTAGCCGGGATCGGGGAAGGTCTTCGGGGCTCAAGCACCAGCACTGATGCTCGTTTGGACGTTCCGTTCGTACGCCCAACCGCTTCCTGCCGGTGTGTGAACCACTGCAAGACAGCCCGGGACCGGCCCCCTGGAGGACCTCCAGGGGACAACCCGTCCCGGCACTCTCCCCGTGCCCGGAAGAACACAAAGACTGGAAATCCGTGCAGAAAGCCTTCAAGAACCGCTGGGTCAAGACCGGCGCCCAGGCGGTTGCCTTGACCGCGTTGATCCTCGGCCTCGTCTCCTTCGTCGGGGCCAACAAGACCGTTGCCGTGACCGTCGACGGCGAGACCCAGAGCGTGCAGGCCTACGGCGGCACCGTTGGGGAGATGCTCTCCTCCGCCGAGATCACGGTCGGCGCCGATGACGAAGTCTCCCCGGGGGTCGACACCGCCGTGGCCGATGGCGATGCCATCACGGTGAACCGGAACAAAACGGTGGATGTGTCCATCGACGGGGTGGACCGCGTGGTGCACACCACCGGCCTGACCGTGGCCGATGTCCTCGACCAGCTCAATGTCGGCGAGGCCGCCGATATCTCCAACGGCCCCCAGCTCGAGCTGGCCTCGCTGAGCACCCCGCTGCAGATCAGCACGGTGAAGACCCTGAAGCTCAGCGCCGATGGCAAGACCCGGAACATCAAGACCACCGCCGGCACGGTCGGCGACGCGCTGAAGAGCGACGGAGTGAAGATCGGGAACGACGACGAACTCTCCGTCGAGGCGGCCACCGAACTGACGGACGGCCTGAAGGTGAAGTTGGTTCGGGTGAAGACCACGACCGAAACCGATACCCGTACCGTGTCCCACGGGGTGGAAAAGAGCAAGGACAAGGATCTCGCCCTCGGCAAGACCAAGACCACCTCCCCGGGCAAGGACGGTGAGCGGACCCTGACCTATACCGTCACCACCCGCGACGGCAAGGAGGAATCGCGCAAGCTGACCAGCAACAAGGTCACCACCAAGCCGGTGGACGCCGAGGTCGCCGTGGGTGCCAAGAAGCCCGAGAAGAAGGAAGCGCCCGAGAAGAAGGCCGAACCGTCCTCCAAGGCCGATGAACCGGCCAAGAAGGAACAGAAGAAGGACAAGAAGGCGTCCACGGGCGGAACCACGGCCTCGGCCGGCGGCGTTTCGGCCAACTGGAAGGCCCTGGCCCAGTGCGAGTCCGGCGGGAACTGGTCGATCAACACCGGCAATGGCTACTACGGTGGCCTGCAGTTCAACCAGAGCAGCTGGCTCGGTGCCGGCGGCGGCAAATATGCTGCCCTGCCGCACCAGGCCACCCCGGCACAGCAGGTTGCCGTGGCTGAGAAGCTGCGCGGCAACGGCGGTTGGGGCCACTGGCCGGCCTGCTCCTCCAAGCTCGGACTGCGCTAGATAGCACCGCCGATCCGCCACGGATCCACTGGTGTTGAAGGGCCCCGCAATGCGGGGCCCTTTAGCGCTTTCGGCACCGGGTGTGGAGACAGACCGCAGAGCCCGTGACCTCAACTAGGATTGAACCCGTGACTGACGACTCCCAGACCCCCCGCTCCGCCTCCGGGCAGGACCCCGAGCAGATCCCCCGGGGGACTCCGCGGCTTCTCGGGGCCACCGAGATCCGTCGGCTCGCCACGGAACTTGAGGTCCGTCCGACCAAGACGCTGGGCCAGAACTTCGTCATTGATGGCAACACCATCCGTCGCATCGTGGCTGCAGCCCGGATCGACCCGGGGGAAACCGTCCTGGAGGTCGGCCCCGGGCTCGGCTCGCTCACCCTGGGTCTGCTCGATGCCGCCCACCGGGTCGTCGCCGTGGAGATCGACCCCAAACTGGCCGAACGCCTGCCCCGGACCATCAGCGAATTCCGTCCGGCCCTGGCATCGCATCTCGACGTCGTCCTGGCGGATGCGATGCGGGTCACCGAGCTGCCGCACGAACCCACCTCGTTGGTCGCCAACCTGCCCTATAACGTGGCGGTTCCCGTGGTGTTGCACCTGCTCGAACACTTTCCCGGCCTGCAGCACGGGCTGGTCATGGTCCAGGACGAAGTGGCCGACCGGCTCTGCGCCGGCCCCGGGAACAAGACCTACGGCATTCCGAGCCTCAAGGCCGCCTGGTACGGCAGGATGCGCAAGGCAGGAGTCATCGGGATGAACGTGTTCTGGCCGGCCCCGAAGATCTCCTCGGGACTGGTCTCCTTCGAACGCCACGAACCGCCCCGGACCACCGCCAGCCGCTCCGAGGTGTTCGCTGCCATCGACGCGGCCTTCGCCCAACGACGCAAGACCCTCCGCGCCGCATTGGCCGGCTGGGCCGGCGGCGCCGACGCTGCCGAACGGGCGCTGCGTGCCGCGGGCGTGGACCCGCAGGCCCGCGGGGAACGACTGGTCATCGAAGACTTCGCCCGCATCGCCGAGGCCCGGAACCTGGCCGGTCAGGACCACGGGGTCGAGGCATGAACCAGACCGTCGTGGCCCGTGCCCCCGGGAAGATCAACATCTACTTCCGGGTCGGGGCACCCCGGGAGGACGGCTACCACCCGGTTGCCAGCCTGTATCTGGCCGTCTCCCTCTTCGAGGATGTGGCCGCCACGGCACGGACCGACTCACGGATCACCGTCGGGCTCAACGAGGCCTCCACCGCCGTGGATGACCCCGAGTCCTTCCCGCTGGGCGAGGACAACCTCGTGGTCCGTGCCGCCCGCCTGCTGGCCGAACACACCGGCCTGGAGGCAGGGGTCCATCTGGACATCACCAAGCGGGTGCCGATCGCCGGGGGCATGGGCGGGGGATCGGCCGATGCCGCGGCGGCCCTGGTGGCCTGCAACGGATTGTGGGGGACCGGCCTGACCCGGGAGGAGCTCTCACGGCTGGGATCCCGGCTCGGGGCCGATGTGCCCTTCGCCCTCTCCGGCGGGGCCGCCGTCGGACTCGGCGTCGGGGACGAACTTTCTCCATTGCTTTTGCGCAGCCGCACCGATTGGGTCCTGGCGTTGGCGAGCTACGGTTTATCCACCCCTGCGGTGTACCAGCAACTGGACATCCTGCGCGGCGACGAGGCCATCGAGGAGCCCCGGGCCGTGGACCCACAGGTGGTTCAGGCGCTCGTGGCCCACGATCTGGTGTTGTTGCCCGGCCTGTTGGGCAACGACCTCACCAGTGCCGCGGTCCAACTGGCGCCGGAGCTGACGGCGGTGCTGGAGATGGGCCGCAATGCCGGTGCGCTGACGGCACTGGTCTCCGGATCCGGACCCACGATCGCGCTGCTGGCAGAAGATCCCTCGCATGCCGGCGAACTGGCCACCGTGTTGATCGATGAAGCAGGAATCGACACGCACACCGTCCACGGCCCGGTCCACGGAGCCCACATCATCTGACGCCATGGCTCCGGGCCCCGGCCCGGCCCACCGGCCACCGCTGAACACCATCGACGAAAGAACACAATACCTTGGCACATCTGCTCGGCGCGGAGAACGTCTCCGTCGCCTTCGCCACCCGCACCATCCTCGACGAGGTCACCCTCGGCCTGGAACAAGGCGACCGCATCGGCATGGTCGGTCGCAATGGTGACGGTAAATCAACGCTCATGCGCCTGCTGGCCCGCCGTCAGGACCCCGATTCCGGGCGGGTGACCCAGCGCAGCGACGTCCAGGTCGGATACCTCGACCAGCAGGACGTACTGGATGGGGACCTCGAAGTCGGTCAGGCCATCGTCGGGGACGCCGCCGCCCACGAATGGGCCTCGAACCCGAAGATCCGCGAAATCATGGGCGGTCTGGTCGGGGAAGTCGACTGGAATGCACGGGTCTCGGACCTTTCCGGTGGACAGCGCCGTCGGGTCGCGCTGGCGAAACTGCTGATCGGCGACGACGACGTCATCATGCTCGACGAACCCACCAACCACCTCGACGTCGAAGGTGTCGCCTGGTTGGCCGACCATCTCAAACGTCGCTGGCGGGCCAATCAGGGGGCACTGCTGGTGATCACCCACGACCGTTGGTTCCTCGACGAGATCAGTACCCGCACCTGGGAGGTGCACGACGGGATCGTGGAGGCGTTCGACGGCGGCTATGCCGCCTATGTGCTCGCCCGGGCCGAACGTGATCGCTCCGAAGCGGTGAGTGAAGGAAAGCGCCAGCAACTGGTCAAGAAGGAACTGGCCTGGTTGCGCCGGGGTGCCCCGGCACGTACGGCGAAGCCGAAGTTCAGGATCGACGCGGCCAACGCGATCATCGCCGACGTCCCGCAAGCGCGCGACACGGTGGCCTTGTCGAAGATGGCCACCGCCCGCCTGGGCAAGGACGTGCTGGATCTGGAACATGTCTCCCTGACGTACGACGGCGGTGCGCCGCTGTTCAAGAACATCACCCTGCGGTTGGCGCCCGGGGAACGGCTGGGGATCGTCGGGGTCAACGGTTCGGGCAAATCAACGTTGCTGCGTCTGCTCAACGGCGAGGTCGAACCCACCGAAGGCCGCATCAAACGCGGCAAGACCGTCCAGACGGCGGTGCTCACCCAGGAGGTCACCGAACTCGATGAGCTCTCGAATCGACGCGTCATCGAGGTCATCCAGGAGGAGAAGAATGTCTTCAGCATCGGAGGCAAGGAGGTCTCGGCCGGACAGCTGATCGAGCAGCTCGGATTCTCCCAGGAGAAACAGTGGACCCCGGTCCGTGACCTCTCCGGTGGTGAACGGCGACGGCTGCAGTTGCTGAGGCTGCTGGTCGGCGAACCCAATGTGCTGATGCTCGACGAGCCCACCAACGACCTGGACACCGATACCCTCGCCGCCGTCGAGGACCTGCTCGATTCCTGGCCGGGGACCCTCGTGGTGGTCAGCCACGACCGCTACCTGCTGGAACGGGTCACCGACCACCAGATCGCGCTGCTGGGTGACGGCCAGATCCGCGATCTGCCCGGCGGCGTCGAACAATACCTGCAACTGCGTTCCGGATCCGGGGCCGGTGGGCCCACCAGCGGGCCGGCGGCGTCGGGGGCCGGGGGAAACGGCGCGGCCGGGTCCGGCGGGGAGACCAGCGAGGCCGGGAAGCGCGAGGCCCGCAAGGAAATCAACCGGATCGACAAGAAGCTGGCCAAGCTTGCGGCCCGGGAGGAACGTCTCCATGCCAAGATGGCCACGGCCTCCGAAGGCATGGACATCGATGGTCTTTCGGCCTTGAACGCCGAGCTCAAGGAACTGCAGTCCGAGCATGAGGCGCTTGAGGAAGCCTGGCTGGAAGCGGCCGAAGCTTCCGGACAGTAGCTACGCCGGTTTATGGCAGAATAGTTAACCGTGTTCCCCCTGCGGGACATGATCCGCCCTGGTGTAATGGCAGCACCCCAGCCTTTGGAGCTGTGGAGTATAGGTTCGAATCCTATGGGCGGAACTTGTGGAAGCGCCGGGTGAATCCCGCCTCCGCCGCCTTGACGTCCCCCGGGGGTTTCCCCGAGGGCTAGGATGATTTCGATGGTCGGCCCTGCCCGTCGGCCGTCGAATGCTGTCGGGGGAAGGCGGACGGAAGTGCATACACAGTGGCACACTCTGGGGCCGAACGGGCACTCTTGGTGGCTGGACTCCGATACGCTGTGGATCACCGACGTGGCACATAGGGCCTCCACGGGAAACGGTGTGCTTCTCTATGGCGAACCCGGTGCCGGGCAGGACGAGGTGGCCAGACAGGTCGTCCAACGGTTGGGTGCCAGCAACGGACGGCTGGACCTGTCGTGCCCGCCTGACGCCGAAACCAGCAAGCAGTTGGAGCGGTTCGTCAACGAACCGCCAGCACCGGGTCTGGTTCTGTTCATTTCGGACCTCTCGACCTTTGACGGTCCCGATGTCGAACGCGTCTCCCGTCTGGTCATGCGCCACGGGGCGGTCGTCGTGGCTACCAGTGCTGACCCGCAAGGCGACCCGGAAGCTCCATTATCCCGGTATTTACGGCTGGATCGTGCCCGGGTCCTTGACCTGTCGCTCGTCCATGCCACGGAGTATCTCCAGAGTGGCCTCGGTGGACCGCTGAGTAACCCCTCTACCTATGCCATCTGGAATAGTGGCGCCGGAAATCGATCCATGATGCGCATGATTGCCGCTGACTGGATCGAAATGGGGTACTTGGTCCAGGAGGAGGGCATCTGGGTCATTCGCAGTACGGAATTCCCTGCCGGTCCACGGCTAGTGAGGCACTGGAAGCAGCGGCTGGCTGCATTCAACCTCGAAGTTCGACAGGTCTTCGAGCTCTTGGCTTTGGCCCACGATCTCCCGCTGAACGTCGTGCTGGATCTCGGCGGCAGTGCTGTGGATACTGTTCACGAACTGGGATACCTGAATCTGAGTAATTCCGCCGGACGCGATGCGAGTCTTCAGGGAGCCGTCAACTCCGCTGCCATTGCCAACCAGGTTCCGCCGGGGCGCAGCCGAGAGTTGTTGGATCGCGTCACCGATTACGTTGACGGGCAGGGAATCATGCGGCCAGTGGGGCTCATCCCCTGGCGACTGCGGTGTGGACTGCCGGTGCACCCGGCACGGTTCGTTGAGGGAGCGGAACATCGGCTGCATACCTTCACTCCTACGCAGGCCTTCGACCTCTTGAAGATGAGCGGACCGGATGAAGTGTCAGCACGTGCGGCTGGGGTACGCATCGGGGCGCTTCTTGCTGCCGGATATTTCATTGACAGCGGGTCGTTGGCAGGACTTCTTGGAAACGGGAGCTCGACAGGTTCACAGGGGGACGCACTGCGGTCTATCTCACCAGAAACAGCGACGGCCATGCAACTGATCAGAGCGACGTGGGATGGTGACTTCCGGCGGCTACTGGACTATGACGGTCAGCCGAATTTACCGGAGCGCGTCATGTGGCTGTGGCAGCAATTGACCCAAGAGGCACAGGTGATCACCGGCCACGTAGCAGATGGCCTGCAAGCACATCGGGAGCTCCTGCGATTGCTGGAACAGACGGAGAGCACGCCGTTCCTCGTACAACGTTGTCGGCTGGCTCTCTTTGACCTGGAATTGGCGACAGGCGAATGGGGCCGAGCGATCGGCACACTGGCGCGCGGGCGGGGCTCGGCCGATGCTTTCGCGGGACAAGAGGGCCGGGGCTCTCTCTATACTTCCATCGCCGAGGCAATGGACGGGAGCTTTGAAACTTGTCTGGAACATCTGGAACGTGAAATTCCACAGCTCAAGGCCCTGGGGCGCTTCGACATCCTTCCACTGGCGCAATCGGTCCGGGCCTTTGCCTATGCCAAGACCGGAAACCGGCTCGAGGCCTTGACTGCACTGGCTGCCATAGATCAACCTCCTGTCGAGAGTGCAGGTGGCCTTTGGCGGATCCGCTGGACCGCAGGATTCTTCCGGGCCCATGCTATGGCACTGATAGGAAGGGTCGACGAAGCCGTTGACTGTTTGATGGCCTTCGCGACCAAGGACCGGAATTTGGGCAATACCACCCAGGAATTGATGTCTCTTTCTGCCGCTCTTCATTGGGGACACGAATCTGCCTTGGGGCTCCTGGAAGAAGCTGCGGCACGGGCCGATGGCCGCTTTGCCGAAGCCTGTACCTGGACTGTACGTGGCTTGCGCACCGCTGACCCGCGGGAACTCGAGTATGGCGCCTTGCTCCTCAGCTCACTGGGCCAGTATCTGTTTGCAGACTTCGCACAGCAAGAGCTTGAACGCCTGAACGGCCCCGTGCTGAAATCCGATGCAGCTCAACCGGGGGCGGTACGGGGTGACGTACAGCAGCAACCTGTCCGTGATCTGGCTGACGAAGCCGCCTGGGCGAGCCTGACGCCACGCCAGCGGGCCATCGTCGACTACGTGCTCGTTGACGAGAGCAATGGAGAGATTGCGCGTAAATTGGGGCTGTCCGTACGCACCATCGAGAGCCATCTGTATCAGGCCTACGCGAAGCTGAACGTGTCCAATCGTGATGAGCTACGTGGACTGTTCAGCGACGTGTGAGCTTGTTCTCGCAATGTGACCTGAAGCACTTAAGTAAAAATACGTAAAAGCGAGTGATGGAATCGCCGATCTACTGGTGTTTCATGTGCCGTCGCAACTTAGGGTGATTATTAGGAGGACGGGGTACCTTATGCCTCGGACCCCTGAAAGTGGCTAACCTGGGGGACGGTAGGGGACGTGCAGTTTTCATCTAGAACAACAAATCATCATTCGAGCATCGGCGGAAACAGCGCAACGACAGGGGCAGCGGCTTCATCGGGGCCACCTCCATCAACCGTGTTGGGTGAGCTCATGGTCGGCACCAGTGCCGGAGCAGTACTCATCGGTGCGGCGGGCAGCGGACGGCGAGCCGCATTCGATGAGGCCCTTGAAGGCCTCCAACAGGCGCCGCCGGTTATCCATCTGGCAGGCAGCAAATATGCTGCCCGCATGAGGCATGGTGTCCTTTCCTTCATGCTGGCCCAGGTGGAGGAGGGCATGCTGGGTACCCGGCATGAGCTGGTGCACGCATTGGCAGAGCTACTTGGTAGCGAGGGACGACGCACGGTGGTGACGCTGGGAAGCCCCGATCTTATCGATGCCGATTCGGCGGCTGTCCTTGCTCAGCTGGCGGCCATGAACAAGATCTGTCTGGTGGTTGCCTGCGAACGCCTTGGACAACTCCCGGCCGACATCCTTGCGCTCCACCGTTCAGGCCGACTGGCCCTAGTGGCAATTCCCAAAATGGATGTCAAACAAACCAGGCTTTACCTGGAAAAGGAGCTCGGCGGGCCGGTTTCGATGTTCGCCACCGCAGCACTGTGGCACCTGACCCAGAGTAACCGCGACCTGCTGCACCAGCTGGTCCGCGAACTGGTCGCCAATGAAAAACTTGTGCGGCAGGGAGGATACTGGGTCTTCGTCCCGGGGGCCCTGAATGTCGGACCCGCCATGAGAGCCCACGTTTCACGTGCCCTGACGGGTCTTGAACCCAGACAACGCGAACTGCTGGGTTTGTTGGCTTGTGGGGGACCCGTTGATATGGATCGCCTGTACCGCGCGGGCATGGCGGATTCGATCGGTGTCTTGCGGACGCGGGATCTGATCCAGGTCGGTGAGAAACCAAAGGGCGAAGTGCGGATCAAGATACCACTGGTGGCCCATTTGCTCCGTGATCGAGTCCAAGAGGATCAACAGGAGAATGTTGAATCGATGCTGAGCCAGCTGCACGCGGACTCCCAGGCGGCCACGGTCGTGACTGAAGTGAATGCGATGTTGGAGTTGGGAAACTTCGAGGCATCGGTGGCCGTCATCGAAGAGTTTGCTGCCCATGGAGGGTATGCCGCAGAGTCCTGGGTGAGGGACCCCCTACGCCAGATGTCGATCCTTAAGGCAGAAGTAGAAGCCTTGATACTCCTCGGCCGCAACGGGCGGGCCGGCTCCACGATTTCCCGGGCAAGCGAGGCGATCTCCACGGCTGTAGCGGGGGTGACCGACGATACCCGCCTGTTGGAGGCGCGTCAGATGGTGAGGATCATGCGGGCGCGCATGGCACTCGTGGATGGAAGGCCAGCTGCGGTCGAGGAGTTGCTTCACACCGAGCCCGCTCCGCAAGTCGCCCTCCCGGAGTCCAATCGTGATTCGAAGCCCGTCGTCGAGGACAGCAGTTCCGCCGGGGGACCATCAACAACATTGTGGGCTTCGGAAGCCCTCCACCTGAGGGCCATGGCTGTTCAGGCGGAGGCTTGGGCGGTGTCCACGCAACCCGAGGCTGCCTTGCGTGTCGTGAATCATATCCGATCGGATATCGAAGGTCTCAGGAACACGGGCGTGCTTGACCAAGTCATGTCTGCAACTGATTGCTCAGATATTGAAACCTCCATGTTGCGGGTCGAATTGTTGGCTGGTAGGTGGCGGGAATGTGCGCATACGGCCCGACGGCTGGCAGAGGGGGAATACGAGAACCCGCGGGCGATCGCTTTAGGGGAAACCGTTCTGGGGATCCTTGCAAGCCTCTCGGGAGGATCAGACATGGCGCTGGGATCGCTGTGGCCAACTTTCCACCAGTTGTCGGCAATCACCGAGTCGGGACAGCAGACGGTGGTTGAGGCGGCGGTGGCGTTCTGTCTGGCGGACCAGGAACGAGGTTCCGAAGCACTCGAGCTGCTATCGAGAACCCAAACGGTTCTTGAGCGAACCTCCCCGATGAACTTCTTCACCTGGGCATCGGAGGTGATGGCTTCCATGACCGTTGCGATTCTCGACACCCCGGAAAGCGCAGCTTCACGGTTGGACGTCATGGCTGGAAGGGCCCTCCGGGGTGGTAGCCGAGTGCTCGAAATGAACTCACTGGCGATGGCTTTGCGGATGGGCCGTGCCGACGCCGCCCCACGCCTCGTCGCCATGGACACCCAGGGCCAAGGACCGGTGTCCGACTGCTTTGTGAAGCTGGCTCGAAGCGTTTTGACCTCTGACACGGGGATGCTTGCACAAGCCTTGGAAGAGCTCATCGGCTACGGACAGACGATTTATGCGGTTGAGTACAACAATTCGCTGCTGGCCATGCTCGGGCATAAGGAACGACGGCGAATCGGGGCCGCCGTGGCGCGGGCGAACCACACAGAAGAGTCCGAGTCTGGGGGGGAAGGGGAACTTGCACACCGGGACAGGGAAGAGCCTGTGTGGATGCGTGAGCTCACCAAGCGTGAAGCACAAATTGCCAGGAGAGTCATCGTGGGGATGTCCAATGCGGCTATTGCCCGCTTGAGTGGAGTTTCCGTACGAACCGTTGAGGGGCATCTGTATCAGGTCTATTCCAAACTCCAGGTTCGTAACAGGCAGGAACTCGCCGATCTGGATGGGGCCGATCGGATCGTGGTGCCCACGCAATGATCCACCTGACACGACGAGGCCAGCCCCACGAGTCCACTGAGTTCGCCGAATTGCTCAAGGTCCTTAAGGCACCGACCCTGGGAGGAGCAATGGTGATCGGCAGTCCGGGGACCGGCAAGACCCGGCTTGTACGTTCCGTCTTGGCCCAGCCCGAAGTACCGACGCCAGTCATGCGTCTGCATTGCAGCCCCACCTTGTCGAAAACCCCCTACGGTGCGTTGTCTCCGTATTTGAGCGTGCTTGAGAGGACGGAGGATCCGGTTCAGGTGCTGCGGGAGATCCATGCGTTGTTTGTCGGGGCTGACACCGGGGAGGTCCCTCCCATCGTGGTTGTGGAGGACGCGCAATTCCTGGACGACGAAACGTCGTTTGCCCTGTCGATGCTGGTCGAGAATGCGGCGGTCAAGCTGATCGCCATCGGTGCCGGGCGGATTGAGGGAGACTCCACGCTGTTCTCGCTCACGGAAACCGGCCTGCTGGTGACTATTGTGATCCAGCCATTGGACACTGAGGGGGTGCGCGTACTGGCGCAGGAGCTTACCGGTGGAGAACTGACGGTCGGGGCAGTCGAAGTGATTCGCGCCATGAGCGGCGGCAACCCTAGCTTCGTCACTGCATTTGTCCGCTCTTCCCTCGACCAGGGTGTGCTGGTCGACGCTATCGAACCACTAGAGCCCCAGGAGAAATCAAGGCCTAGCTGGATGTTTGCCCGGGTGTCTCCCGAACCGGATGAAGAGCTCATCGACTTGGTGCGCGAGATGCATTCAGCTTTGCCAGCTGGGCAGCAGCGAGCGTTGGAGATCCTGGCCTTGGGCGGCGCGCAGCCGAGGGCACTTCTGGCTGCCTGGGGGGGAGGGCACTATCTTCATCTCCTGGAAGCTGGAATCCTGACAGCTGATCGTGATGGCATGCTCCAGGTGAGGGCAGAGATCCATGCCAGGGTTCTACGTCATATCACCGCCCCGGGGAGAAGCTTGGAGCTCCACGCCCAATGGGATTCGTGCCGCCAGGCCCTGAACATGTCTCTGACACCGCTTCAGGTCCTGTGGGGGCTCGAGGTCTCCGCAGGCATACCCGATGAGATGGTGTTGGGCGCGGCCGCGCAAGCCAACAACGATTTGGATTATCCGCTGGCCTGGAAGATCTGTGCCGTTGCAGGAGTGTCCGCGGGTTCCGATGAGGGCGCCTTGGTCGAATCATGGACGCTGTTAGGGCTCGGCAGGCATTATTCGGCGCGAGCAACGCTAATGCGTCTTGCTGAAAGAACGGAAGAACCGGCTGTACTTCAACGGGCTCTGAACCTCCTTGCCAGGACCCTCGTGCAAATCGGCGCAGAGAGCCGGGAGCTGGACCATCTTGAAGAATTATGGGTGGAACGTTCAAGAACAGCCCGTGACCGGGCCGCGTTCGCGCTGCATAATGCCGAGCACCGGCGTACCAACAGTCTGCTTCAAGCGTGGCGCAGGGCGAATGAAGCAGGACCCCGGGAAGGCTGCATCCACCAAGTGCACGCCCTGTTGGAGGACCCGGAGCTCGCCCCCGAGGGCCAAGTATTGGCGGGGATTTTGCTGGCGGACTTGTATTCGGTGGAGGGGAAGACCGAGAGCGCCGTTGAGCTGGCCAAGCAAGCGATGCGTGTATTGGAAACGTCCGCACGGCTCCGCAACAAATACGAGCTGCGGGTCCTCTTTCGCATCGCGTGGAATCTCACGTTTTCGGGGAGATACACCGAGGTCGAGGAGCTCCTAGAGAAACGACGCGGCACATCGGTTCGACGCCTTCTCCATGAACACGGAACCCTGACCATGTTGGAGGGTTTGCGCCGGATGCTGCAAGGCAAAACAATAATGGCACGCCAGGCTTTTGCGGACTCAGTGTCAGAATTCAAATTGCGTGATCCCCTGCAATTGCTCCCGCTGGCCATGGCTCTGTACGGGTTCTCCGTCAATCGGGCCGACGCGCACCTCATGGACGGCATTAAGGTGCCGGGTGGAGCAATTACGCCGGGGAACCAAAAAGAATCGACGTCAAAAGACGGTGGCTTCGAGCAGGCAGCCCCACCTCGGACCTTGTTGGAACGGGCGGTATCTGCTGGAGTCGCGGGCCGAGCGGACGACGACCTGGGCTCCTACCCGCTGATCGCCCGGGAGGTACTTGCGATGTCTACCTCGCGGGTCGAAGGAGCGACGGTTGGAAACACGGCCCTGAACGACATGCTGTTTAATATGTCGGCGGAAATGGAAGGGCCACGTGCCGGGATGCTGACCAGATTGTCAGCTCCAGCGGTAGCCGCTGATCCGGTAGAACTACACGCGCATGCGGTAAAAGCAACGGATGTGGGTGAATACCGTGTCGCAGCAGAGGCTTTGGCGCGGGTGGCCAGGCTGCATAGCTCCTCGGGCGATACCAGAACCTGCGGTACCGTACTTCGGGAACTCAAGGAATTGGTGTACGAACACCAAATGACCCCGGATCCTTTTGTCGCTCAGACGTTGTCTCTGGCGGAACTCACCAGCAGGGAGGAAGAAATTGTTGAGTTGGCCCGCGGAGGGAACAACAATGCGCGGATTGCCAAGGCGCTGACCGTGTCACAACGGACGGTGGAGGGGCATCTATACCGCGTTTTTTCCAAGCTGGGGATCTCAGACCGTTCAGAACTGCTGGACCTGCGTTTCCTCACGGGTAGGAAGCCGTAGTGATTTGGGTAGTTTCGAGTCTCAGATGGGGTATATGACACCCGTGTGAGGTCAGAGCACGTCCCGTAGTCTCAGCAAGAGGAAGACGGGGGGACGCACCGATGCAATCCCCTTGCCGATTCCGAACGATACGCCGGCCCTTGAACGCACCTGGGGAACCCGGCGAATCCCCCAAGCGGAGTCGGCGGTTAGTGAGCCTCGCGAGGTTCAGCCCCCCAGCGGCCGCCGACTCCTTGAAAAGATGCCCCGCTTCCGTCGTGATGAATGACGGAAGCGGGGCAATTTCGTCCGTTCCGGCCAGCCCGGGCCAGCAGCATTCTTCCGTGTACGGCCGGTAAAGCGCTGAGGGCCGACAGGTGTACGCAGCGAGTACGGATTGGGTGTTCCAGTACCAGCAATAGCGGGAAAACGGGTACCTCTTCACTCGTGCGCCGTGCAACGCCACATCATAGCGTCAAGCACAGCTGGCCTTGATTGAAGGTCTGCCCGGCCTCATCAACGGTCGGACTTCCGCTACGGACTTTGTTTGGGGGAACCAATGGTTGGGCACATCGATGCGACACCAATTATTCTTTGGGGCCGAAGCTTACAGCGCCGCCTTGGGGAGACCCGATGACACAGCTCAGCGATCGGATGTCCAGCACTCAGGTCGGCTCTCGGGCGGTCAGGTCAGCGCCGGCCGCTCGGCCCGTGGCGCGTCGGAAGGCCACCGCCATCGACTGGCGCAATCGCTACCGGCGCCGGCTGCTTGCGACCGATATGCTGCTGATCACCATTGCTGTTTCAATCCCTGGAGCCGTTTTCAGCCTGGGGATGACGACCACAGGCGGGTTTGGTGAATATGTCTCACGTGTCTCCGGTTCAGCATCCGTCCAGGATGTAGGTCCCCTTAGGACGGCGTTGTTGGCCGCGGCCGTGGCCATGTGCTGGCTCGTCAGCCTGCAGCTCTTCCAAAGCCGCGCTGCCGGTCGGATCGCCATCGGGGTTTTCGAGTACAAGGCAGTTGTCGATGCCACGTCTGCGTTGGCCGGGTTCCTCGCTGTCATCGCGTTGCTCGGCACCGACACCGGATTGCGGGTCTTTGTTGTCCTCTCCCTCCCGACAGGACTCCTTGCACTGCTGCTGGGACGCTGGGGGTGGAGACGATGGCTTCAGACGCAGAGGACCCTGGGTCATGCCTTGAGCGATGTGCTTGTATATGGCCAGGCCAGGGACACCCCCTATGTGGTCCGGCAACTGGCCAAGAAGACCGGTGCTGCCTACCGTGTCGTCGGCGTAGTCGTCGACGGCGACCTCGATGCCGATGCCGAGAGTCTTATTCGTGCGACGAGCCCCACCCTGCCGATCATCCGCGGCGGGGCGGGAATAGAGAACAGCGTCAGCCAATTGGGTGCCGACGCCGTGGTGATTGCTGGCGCGCTCCAAGGCGGGCAGCGGGCCATTCAGGATTTGGGATGGCGGCTGGAGCGAGCACGGACTGAAGTCATCCTCGTGTCGTCGCTGACCAACGTCGCCGGTCCACGGATCAGCATGCGTCCCGTTGAAGGCCTACCGCTCATGCACGTCGAGTTGCCGACGTTCACAGGGCTCCGTCACGTGGTCAAGCGAGCCATGGATCTTGCCGTTTCGTCGATCGCGTTGTTATTGCTATCCCCAGTTTTTCTGCTGATCGGCTTGCTGATCAGCCGAGACAGCAGGGGAGGGGTCTTCTTCAAACAGGAGCGCACCGGCCGCAACGGGCAGGCATTTTCGATGTATAAATTCCGTTCCATGGTGGAAACCGCTGAGCAGGACCTGGGGGATCTGACCGACTTGAATGAAGGTGCCGGACCATTGTTCAAGCTCAGGCACGACCCGCGGGTGACCCGTATTGGACGGTGGCTGCGTAAATACTCATTGGACGAATTGCCGCAGTTCTACAACGTCCTCAAAGGGGACATGTCAGTTGTTGGGCCGAGACCTCCTCTCCCGGTGGAAGTTGAGGCCTACGAGGGGCATACCTATCGGCGTTTGTACATCAAACCTGGAGTGACTGGGCTCTGGCAGGTCAACGGTCGTTCAGACCTCGATTGGGAAGAGAGCGTCCGGCTGGATCTCTACTACGTGGAGAACTGGTCCGTTACCGGGGATCTAATGATCATCTGGCGGACCTTCAAAGTCATGGTCAGCCCGGCGGGCGCGTACTGATGAGCCACCACTTGCTTCGATCGCCTTGCCGGAGCCATCAAACCTTATTCGAAGATCTCGACCCGGTCTCTGCGGACCCTATTCCAGGAAGGACCAATTCATGACAAGGATTGGCTATGCAGCAGGAGCTTTTGACCTCTTTCATATCGGGCATCTCAACATTCTCCGCATGGCAAGGGAGCGCTGCGACTATCTCATTGCCGGAGTAGTTTCAGACGAGCTCTGCCTTGCTACCAAGGGACTGGAACCTGTGGTGCCATTGCGAGAGCGTCTGGAAATCGTCGGTAGCCTGGGATGCGTCGATCGAGCTGTCGCCGAGACGAAGCCGGATCGCGTAGACACTTGGAGAGACGTCGGATTCAATGTCTTCTTCAAGGGGGATGATTGGCGTGGCACGCCCAAAGGCCTGGAACTTGAGCGCCGATTCGCCGAGGTCAACGTCGAGGTCGTCTATTTTCCCTACACGATGCATACCTCCTCGACAAAGCTCCGTGAAGCTCTTCAGGCACTCAACACGCCGCGACCCGTCCAGGCACTGCAGACCAGTAACTAGGACCGTGCCGGCGAGAAGCTGATCGCCAAGGAGTCCGAAACGAATGAGAGCGGACGGTTTTGGATGTCCTAGCCGAAACCGCCCGCTCTACCCTGTGATTAGCTGCTACGGCTGGCAGCGGAGGCGGCAGACTTTCTGCGGGAAAGGCGTGACGGCCCGTGGTCGCGATTACGCAATTCGAGGCAAAGCCGTTCGTAGTCCCCGGCAACAATGTCCCAATCATATCGACCGGCCTCGACGCGGGATTGCGCGGCGCGTGAGCCCAGCGTCTTCGGGGCGGACTCGGCGCTATGGACCAGGGCAGGGATGTCTGCCGCCGTACGAAAGAATTCTCCCGCCGACCGCAGGACTTCTCGATTGAACCCGACATCGTAGGCATTGACGGCGGTTCCGGCTCCCAAGGCCCGGAGTAGTGAGGGGTTGGTACCGCCGACCGAATGTCCGTGCCAGTAGACCGCGGAATTGGCATACAGCTGGTCGAGTTGTTCCTGATCCCAAACCCCCCCGAGGAAGCGGACGCGTGAGTCCGCAAGGGAGTGGACCCTTCGGGTGTAGTCGTCGCTGTACGGGGCCGAACCAACGACCACCAATGGCAGTTCGGCTGAACTCCGAGCAAACCCATCGACGATGACATCAACGTGGTTTTCCGGTTCGAAGCGGGCCACGACCAAATGGTAGCTTCCGGCTTCCAGCCCCAATTCAGCCAACCGGTCCGTGGGCCCGGCATCGAGCAACGGCGCTCCGTAGGTGATCAGACTCGTGGGGGCATTGAATTCTTCCGTGTAGTACTGGGCGATTCCTTCGGCGTCGGCAATGAGGGCGTCCGACCATCGGACCGCCAAAGACTCGCAGGCTCGGTAGTACCGGCTGCCGAGGGGACCCCATTTGGCTCTTTGCCACTCCAACCCATCCACATGGGTCGCCACAGGGATCTTCGCTGCGCGTACGAGTGGTAGCCATGGGGCATTGGCGGCGTTGAAAACGATCGCGGCATCGGTGCGATGTCGCAGCAGGTGTGCGACTGATAGGCCTGTGTGACTCAGTGTCTCCAGGGTTCGTCGGCGCATGGCCGGCAAGTGCACCAGTTTCATGCCCAGATATTCCTCGGATTGAGGACCACCATCCGCAGGCCGGCGACAGTAGACCACCACTTTGTGCCCGCGTTCGACCAGCCGGCGGCCGACCTCCTCGATGGCAGTTTCGAAACCACCATAGTGCGCTGGCACGCCTCGCGTCCCTACGAGGGCGATAGATAATGGGCCGGTGCGCATATCGTGATTCTCAGACATTGATCTCCCCAGTCGATGTGGTGCGGCGTGGTGCTTGGTTCAGCGGTGCAACGTCACGCCCGCTTCCCGGGGTCCCCGGTGAGTTCGTACTACTAAGAACACCGGATTGGGGGAAGTGGACGCGCTGATCACGCATGAAACGAGCCGACGCTACCGACGCTACGCAGAAGTCAGGGACAGCGGATCCGTGGCTACTACTTGTTTTGGGCCTGGGAGTACTTGAATCGTGGCGAGAGATACTGTCGATGCTCGGTTTGGTGTGCCTGTCCGGCCTGATGGACCCGCGGCGCACGTCGGCGTCCTCGACGGCGCTGGGTGACGCGAAGACGCCGACCCGCGTTCGATTGGAGCGGATACAGTGCCCAACTCGAAGCGGTAGACTGATCTAGCCCGTACTCCGGGTCCGCCGACGCCAACATCGCAGGGAGTTCAGAACTTGAGCGTGGAAGCCAACACCCCGGCCGCCGTCATCGTCCTCGCAGCAGGTGCCGGAACCCGAATGAAATCCGCGAAACCAAAGATCCTGCATGAAATTGCCGGCCGTTCGCTGGTCGGGCACGCAATTGCCGCGGCCCAGGGCCTGCACCCTGAACGCCTGGTCGCCGTGGTCCGCTTCGAACGCGAAATCGTCGTCAAGCATCTGCTCGACATCGAGCCGACGATCACCATCGCCGACCAGGACGAGATCCCCGGAACAGGCCGTGCCGTCCAGGTCGGCCTCGACCAGCTGCCCGATGATCTGACGGGAACGGTGGTAGTGACCTACGGTGACGTCCCGTTGCTGACCACCGAGCTCATTGGCAGCCTCGTCGCCGCGCATGAGAACGAGCGTAATGCCGTGACCGTTTTGACCGCTGAACTGACTGACGCCACCGGGTACGGTCGCATCGTGCGTTCCGCCGACGGCACCGTGGAGGGGATCGTCGAGCATAAGGACGCCACGGCAGAACAGTTGGCCATCAATGAGGTCAACTCCGGGATCTATGCCTTCGACGCCGAGGTCCTGCGCAATGCACTGGCCAGCGTCACCACCGACAACGCCCAAGGTGAGATGTACCTGACCGACGTGTTGGGCATCGCCCGTAACGATGGTGGACGCGTTGCCGCGGTGGTCACCTCGGACCGGTGGCAGGTCGAAGGCGCCAACGACCGCGCCCAGCTCTCTTCGCTCGGCAAGGAAATGAACCGTCGCATCCTCGATACGTGGATGCGTGCCGGGGTCACGATCATCGACCCACAAACCACCTGGGTCGACGCCTCGGTCGCGCTGTCCCCGGACGTGACCATTAAGCCTGGCACCCAGCTCCACGGGTCCACGGCAGTCGGTACCGGAAGTGTCATCGGACCGGATTCCACACTGACCGACACCCAGGTGGGGCAGAACTCCGTGGTCAAGCGCAGCGACGTGACCTCCTCAGTCATCGCCGCAGGCGCCTCCGTGGGCCCGTTCGCCTACCTTCGCCCGGGCACGGACCTGGGCGAAGCCGGCAAGATCGGAGCCTTCTACGAGACGAAGAACGTCACGGTCGGCCGTGGCTCCAAGCTCTCCCACCTGGGCTATGCGGGAGACGCGGAGATCGGCGAATACAGCAACATCGGTTGCGGCAACATCACCGCCAACTACGATGGCGTCAATAAGCACCACACCGTGATCGGCTCGCATGTGCGAACCAGCTCCAACACCGTGTTCATTGCCCCCGTGGTCATCGGTGACGGTGCCTACACCGGTGCCGGGGCCATCGTGCGCAAGGACGTTCCGGCCGGGGCCCTCGCCCTGTCCGTGGCCCCGCAACAAAACAAGGAAGGCTGGACGGCGGCCAAGCGCCCCGGAAGCGCTGCCGCCGAAGCCGCAGCCCATGCCGACACCACTAAGCTCCCTGCTACCGACTAACCCCCAACAGACAGCACCAAACCCTCCCGAGTGAGAAAGTGAACCCATGAGCGAACTGCGCCACAACGTCGACAACAAGCTGGTGTTGGCCGCCGGCCGTGCACACCCGGAGCTGGCCGAGGAGATCGCGTCGGCCCTCGACACCGAACTGCTGCCCTTGTCCGCCTATGACTTCGCCAATGGTGAGATCTATGTCCGCTCCGGTGAGAGCGTGCGTGGCAAGGACGTCTTCGTCATCCAGGCCCACCCGGCACCGCTGAACAACTGGTTGATGGAACAGCTGATCATGATTGATTCGATGAAGCGTGCCTCGGCCCGCCGCATCACCGTGGTCTCCCCGTTCTACCCCTACGCTCGCCAGGACAAGAAGGGTCGAGGCCGCGAGCCGATCTCGGCGCGACTGGTCGCCGACCTCTACCGGACCGCCGGCGCGGACCGTGTGATGAGCGTGGATCTGCACACCGCGCAGATCCAGGGCTTCTTCGACGGACCGGTCGACCACCTCTTCGCCATCCCGCTGCTGGCCGATTACATCCGCACCCGCATCGAGGTCGACAACGTCACCGTCGTCTCCCCGGATACCGGACGCGTCCGCGTCGCCGAGCAGTGGGCCGAACGCCTGGGCGGGGCTCCGCTGGCGTTCGTACACAAGTCCCGTGATCTGACGGTTCCGAACCAGGCGATCTCCAAGACCGTGGTCGGTCGGGTCAAGGGCCGGACCTGCGTACTCATCGACGACATGATCGATACCGGGGGAACCATCTCAGGCGCCGTGCGTGTGCTCATGGACGCCGGCGCCAAGGATGTCATCATCGCCGCCACGCACGCAGTGCTTTCCGACCCGGCAGCCCAGCGGCTCTCCGAATCGGGGGCCCGCGAGGTCGTGGTCACCAATACGCTGCCCATCCCGAACTCGAAGCGCTTCGCACAGCTCACCGTCCTGTCGATCGCCCCACTGATCGCCCGCGCGATCAAGGAGGTCTTCGAGGACGGGTCGGTCACGAGCCTCTTCGACGGCAACGCCTGATAACACCGTCCGATGACGGAACGGGGTCGGTTTCCACTTTCGGGTGGACGCCGGCCCCGTTTCGTGCTGCTAGACTGATGTGCAGTGCCCAGGCGAGGGAACCGTCGGAGATCCATCCGGTGGCTTCCGTGATCGACAAGGCCCCACGCCCTCGGCGTCCATCCTGCGGGATCGGCTTCGCTCGGTGTCCGGACCCCGATATGCCTGGACAGACCGCAACAGCCACAAATCCCAGGAGATATTCCATGACTCACGACAAAGTCGTTCTGCCCGCAGAGGTCCGCACCGATTTCGGCAAGGGTGCTGCCCGTAAGGCCCGCCGCGATTTCAAGATCCCCGCAGTGATCTACGGGCACGGCGCCGAGCCGCTGCACGTTCTGCTGCCCAATCAGGAGACCACGCTGGCCGTGCGTTACTCCAACGCCCTGCTGACCATCGACGTCGAGGGCAAGACCCACTTGGCGCTGGCCAAGGACATCCAGCGCCACCCGCTGCGCCAGACCGTCGATCACCTCGACCTGCTGACCGTGAAGAAGGGCGAGAAGGTCAACGTTGACGTCTCCATCAACCTCGAGGGTGAAGTTGCTCCGGGCGCCGTTCTGGAAGTTGATGCCTACACCGTCTACGTCGAGGCCGACGCCACCAACCTGCCGGAGCAGGTTACCGTCAGTGTCGAGGGCCGCGAAATCGGCAACCACGTGCTGGCCTCGGATCTGGTGCTGCCGAAGGGCGTCACCCTGCTGATCGAGGAAGACACCGTCATCGCCACCATCGACGAGCCGAAGGTCCAGGACCTCGGTGAGGAAGAAGAAGAGGACGAGGCCACCGAGGCCGTCGCCCCTGCCGCCGCCGAGTCGGCAGAGTAGGGAACCTTCCTGCTCTGATGGCAAGCAACACCTGGATCGTAGCCGGGCTCGGAAACCCCGGGCCCGGCTACGCCCTTAATAGGCATAACGTGGGCCAAATGGTCCTCCGAGAGCTGGGGACCCGTCTGGGCGGCTCCTTCAAAGCGCATAAGGCCAACGCCCAGGTCCTCGAAGGGCGGCTGGGTATCGGCGGTCCCCGTCTGATTCTGGCCCAGCCGATGACGTACATGAACCTCTCGGGTGGCCCGGTCGCCGGCCTGGCCCGGTTCTTCGATGTGGATCCAGAGCACATTATTGCGATTCATGACGAAATCGATATTCCCTTCAACACCATTAAAATGAAGCTCGGTGGGGGAGAGGGCGGCCATAACGGACTCCGCGATATCTCGAAGGCCTTGTCGACCAAGGATTACTACCGGGTCCGTGTCGGCGTCGGTAGGCCCCCTGGACGGATGGAAACTGCAGACTTCGTGCTGCGCGATTTCGGCACCACCGAACGCAAGGAACTGCCCTTCCTGCTCGATGATGCCGCCGATGCCGCGGAACTACTCATTCGCGAGGGCCTGCAGGCGGCGCAGCAGAAACATCACGGTGCGTAGCGCTACCCACCGCGCTGGGATCTGTTCGATTTTCTTATGACAAAAATTTCACATACTATCGATCCATGCCTTATGGCTCCCTTAAGCGGGGCCGGTAGCGGGAGGCCTCTGAGACTGGGCCACCCCCATCCTGCTATCGGCCCCTTTTTCGTGTCCGGAATCAACGGGTAAGGCTGGGCTGACGTGAACGCACCGGCCGTCCCGTGCGATGATTAGGTCATGGATTCGTTGCGGAATCCACGGGGCCGATGCCCCGCCGATCATTCCCGATCCAAGGACTTAACGAGCGTGGAAACAGTTACCGGCCCCCGTGGAGCGGATCAGACCGACCAGCCCCTGGCCCCGTTGGACGACACCGAAGTGCGGCGTCTGCGAGGTGACTTCACGCTCTTGGAACGCAGCGTCAATTCCGTCCCCCTGGTGTATCTGGACTCGGGGGCCACCTCGCAGAAACCCCAGTCCGTGCTGGATACCGAACAGCACTTCTACGAGAACTTCAACGCCGCCGTCCACCGCGGAGCCCATAGCCTGGCGGTGGAGGCCACCGACATCTACGAAGAGGCCCGCGAGAAGACGGCCCGGTTCGTGGGGGCCGGCACCGAGGAGATCGTATGGACCTCCAATGCCACCGAGGCGCTGAACCTGCTGACCTACTCGTTCTCCAATGCCAGCGCGGGACTCGGCGGAGAGCCCGGACGACGGTTCGCCCTCGGACCGGGGGACGAGATCCTCGTCACCGAGCTCGAACACCATGCCAACCTTATCCCGTGGCAAGAACTGGCAGCGCGTACCGGTGCCAGCCTGAAATACATCCCGGTCGACGCTGAAGGGGCCTTGCGCATGGACCTGGCGGCTCATCTGGTGGGGCCCCGCACCCGGATCGTGGCCTTCACCCACGTCTCCAACGTCTTGGGCACCGTCACCGATGTCGCCGCACTGGTCCGCCTGGCCGCTACCGTGGGTGCCCTCACGGTCCTGGACGGCTGCCAATCGGTGCCCCACCTCCCCGTGGACGTCAAGGCGCTAGGCGTCGACTTCATGGCGTTCTCCGGCCATAAGATGCTCGGCCCCACCGGCATCGGAGCCCTCTACGGCCGCCGGGAACTACTCGATGCGATGCCGCCCTTCCTGACGGGGGGTTCGATGATCACTTCCGTCACGATGGAACGGGCCGAATTCCTGCCCGCACCCACCCGCTTCGAGGCGGGTACCCAGCGGATCTCCCAGGCTGTCGCACTAGCCGCCGCCGTGGACTACCTCGACGAGGTCGGGATGGAACGGATCGCAGCCTGGGAAGAATACCTGGGCGGACGGCTCTCCGCCGGCCTGACCTCGATTCCGGGGATTCGCCAGCTGGGCCCCACGACGGGAGCGCGTATCGGCACGGCAACCATCGACATCCCGGGGGTTCACCCCCATGACGTGGGCCAGTTCCTGGACAGCCGTGGGGTGGCAGTACGCGTCGGACACCACTGTGCGCAACCGTTGCATCGTGCTCTGGGCGTCACGGCAAGCACCCGGGCCAGCACTTATCTCTACAACACCGCCGAGGACGTGGACACGTTCCTCAATGCCGTCGCGGATGTGCGGGGCTTCTTCGGGGTGGGCGCATGAGCGAGTTGGAACAGCTCTACCAGCAGGTGATCCTCGATCATTCCAAACGACGCCTGGGCGAGGGGCTCATCGCCCCGGAAGCCGGGCACGTCTGGGGGGAGTCCCATCAACACAACCCGGTCTGTGGTGACCAGCTCCGGCTGCGGGTGGAGACCGAGGGCCAGCTCATCACGAGGATCAGCTGGGAAGGCGATGGGTGTTCGATCTCCATGGCCTCCGCCTCCGTACTCAGCGACCTGGCCGCCGGGACCAGCCGGGGAAACCTGGTGGACCTGGCCGACGCCTTCAGGACCCTCATGCGTTCGCGCGGAAACCTCGAAGCCGATGAGGAGGTCCTCGGGGACGCCGCGGCCTTCGCCGGGGTTTCGCGTTTCCCGGCCCGGGTCAAATGCGCGATGCTGGCCTGGGTGGCCGCCGAACAGGCCCTGCTCGATGCCGGAACCGGGCCGGCCGGTACCTAGCTGACGTCCACCGGATCAGTCCTGCTGGTAGATGTCCGGGATGCCGTCGGCATCGTCGTCGCGCTGGGCCTTGAGTTCCCACTTCTTATACCGCCGGTTGCGCGGAATCAGCCAGGCGGCGCCGAGCACCGCGGCCAGCAACGAACCGGTGAGGATGGCCACCTTGGCATGTTCGTAGTGCGGGGACTCGAGCCCGAAACTCAATTCGGATACAAGCAGGGAGACCGTGAAGCCGATCCCCGCCAGCAGGGTGACCCCCAGCAGGTCGACCCAACGCACCGCGGGGTCCAGATTGGCGTGTCGGGTCTTGGTCAGCAGGAAGGTCGAGCCCAGGATGCCGATCGGCTTGCCCAGGACCAGCCCGGCCACGATGCCCCAGACCACCGGATCAGACAAGGCCTTGGTGATGCCTTCGACGCCGCCGAGGGCCACGCCGGCGGAGAAGAATGCGAAGACCGGGACACAGAAGCCGGAGGACAACGGGCGGAAGCGGTGCTCGAAACGCTCGGCCACCCCCGTACCCTGCCGGCGGTCGTGCCGGAGCACCGGCACCGAGAAGCCCAGCAGGACCCCGGCAACGGTGGCGTGGATGCCGGACTGCAGGACGAAGACCCAGGTCACGATCCCCAGCGGCAGCAGGATGACCCACGCCGTCCAGGCACGGGTCGCGAAGTACTTCTGGTACCGGTGGGAGATGACGAAGAACAGGGCCAACGGGATCAGCGCCAGACCCAGGAACACGAAATCAAGGGTGTCCGTGTAGACGATGGCGATGATCATGATGGCGATCAGGTCATCCACGACCGCCAGGGTCAACAGGAAGATCCGCAGGGGAGAGGGCAGGCTGGAACCGATCACTGCCAGCACGGCGACGGCGAAGGCGATGTCGGTGGCCGTGGGGATGGCCCAGCCATGCAGGGTGGAGCCGCCCTCGCTGACATTGAGCGCCACGTAGATCAGCGCGGGGATGAGTACCCCGCCGAAGGCCGCGGTGACCGGGACGATCGCCTTGCTGAAGTCGTGGAGGTCGCCGATGACGAATTCCTTCTTCAACTCCAGGCCCACCAGGAAGAAGAACACCGCCAACAGGCCGTCCGAGGCCCAATGTCCCAGACTCAGATCGAGATCAAGCCCGGGGATGGGGACGTTCAGGTGCAGGTCACGCAGCGCGAAGTAGCTATCGCCCCAGGGGGTGTTCGCCCAGATGATGGCGACCGCGGCGGCGACGATGAGCACGAGGCCACCGACGGTTTCCTTGCGCAGGATGGCCCCGATGCGCTCGGATTCGCGGTAGCTGCCAAGCCCCAGGATCGTCCGGCGTGGAGGGGCGGGTTCGGGATTGGTCATGAATCGTCCTCAACTTCGAGTGGGCATGGTTGTTGCGTTGCCGACCAGACTTCCCGGCTCACCGTCACCGATCCTACCGCTTCCGCCAGCGCCGGAAGCAAAAAATGACGAGTGCGGTGGCCACGAATCCGAGCACCGCGCCCGCGGTATTGGCCACGATGTCGGCGCTCGAAGCGAAGCGGGCCGGAAGGAAGATGTATTGGGCGCTTTCCACCGCGGCACTGGCCAGGAGGCCGGAGAAAGGGACCACCCACCACCGGCGGCGGGGCAGCAGCAAGGTGCCCAGAACGCCCCAGGGCAGGAACATGACCACATTGGCCAGCCATTCGATCAGCTGGTAGTCCACCCAGGCGGGAACCCCGGCAGCGTGCCAGCTCTCCAGCAACCGGGGGAGGGCATCCTGGGCGGGACGGTCGACGGGGACCGGCCAAAAGACGATGAAGGCCACCGCGAGCAGGTAGAGCGCCGCCGTGAGGGCCAGGGCCACCAGGCGGCGGCGCCGGCCGCCGAGGGCTACTGCTTCTGGTCCAGCCACGTGCGTGCTTCACTGGTCTGCAGGTTCAGGACCTTGGCCAGCATGGGTTCGGCGCTGGAGGCGATCTTGGGGCCCAGGAACGGGATCGACGAGCTGACCTTGCCCTTGAGCTCGACCGTGGTGCCTTCGCTGTCGGTGACGAGCTTCTGCACGGCGGTCACGGTCACGGGGGCCCCGGCGACATCGATGGTGATGTCCACGGTGCGGGAACCATCGGCGGCCGGCGCCGACCAGTGCTCCTCCTGGGTGACCGTCAGGGTCGCCCCGACGAATTTCTTGACCATATCCGGGAGCCGGTCGGTGGGCACGGTCCGGGTCGTGGTCATGGTGAACGCGGCCTCGGTGGCTCCGGAGACCGTGAAATCGTTCAACGTGGCCCCGGCCCGCTGGCTGATGTGCTCGGCGAAGTCCTTCCGGGTGAAGACCCGTGTCAGGGCGTCAACGGGGTACGGCAGCGAGGTGGAAGCGTTCAGCGGCATGGCACTCCTGTGCTGGGGGTTAGGCGTGGATGGCTCCTCGCTGCGTCCCGGAGGCGTAGCGCGGTCCCGGCCCATGCTACGGGTCCGGGGGTGAATCGCGGTAAGCTGGCACTCTCCCCGGGATCCTGCATGGATTCCGGGCTTTTGTGCTGTTTCCCGGAAGGAACCCCATGGCCCTGACTGGCCTTCGTGCGGCGTTGGCCGCCGACCCGTCCTATGCGCGCGTGCGCACCTACGCGTCGAAGGGTTTCGACGATCGCAGTCAGGATCTGCAGGTCGCGGCCCCCGCGGGGCTGCGGGCGGCATTGGTGACCGAAATGGTTGATGGGTTGGCCACCGCCGGTGGGGGGATCGTGCTGGCCGTCACCGCCACCGGCCGGGAGGCCGAGGAATTGACCGGGGCCCTGCGCGCCTATCTCCCCGACGGCGCCGTCGACGAGTTCCCCAGTTGGGAGACCCTCCCGCATGAGAGGTTGTCGCCCCGGTCGGACACGGTGGGCCGGCGACTGAATGTGATGCGCCGCCTCGCGCATCCCGACGGCAGTCTGAAGGTCCTCGTCGCCCCCATCCGCTCAGTGGTCCAACCGCTGGTCAAGGGGCTGGGGGAGTTGTCCCCGGTCCGTCTGGCCACGGGGGAGGAACGCCCCTTCGACGACGTCATCCACGAACTGGCCGAAGCGGCCTATGCCCGCGTGGACATGGTCACCCACCGGGGGGAGTTCGCCGTCCGCGGCGGCATCCTCGACGTCTTCCCGCCCACCGAGGACCACCCGATCCGTGTGGACTTCTTCGGCGACGAAGTCGAAACCATGCGCTGGTTCGCCGTGGCCGACCAACGGTCCTTCTCCAAGGCGGATAAGTCCGAGGGCGGCATTGCCGATCCCACGGTCCTCTACGCCCCACCGTGCCGCGAACTACTGATCACCCCGTCGGTGATGTCCCGCGCCGCACGATTGAAGACCGAGATGCCGGCGGCTGCCGACATGCTCGAAAAGATTGCCGGCGGCATTGCCGTGGAGGGCATGGAATCGCTGGCGCCGGTCCTGGTCGATGCCATGGTCCCCTTCGTCAGCCAACTGCCCGCCGACTCCGTCGCGGTCGTCATGGAACCCGAACGCGTCAGGACCCGCTCCCACGACCTCTCCGAGACCAATGCCGAATTCCTGGCCGCTGCCTGGTCCACCGCCTCCGATGGCGGGGCGGCCCCCGTGGACCTGCTCCAGACCCAGGGGCTGAACGATGCCCTGGACGCCGGGAACTTCTCCACCCTGGCCGACACCCGGTCCAACGCCCTGGATTCGAAGGTCAGCTGGTGGTCGATCACCTCGCTGACCCAGGACGAGGACGTCGAGCTGGATATCGACTCGCTCAACGTCCAGGCCCGTGAACCCCGCGGCTACCAGGGGGACGTGGCCGAGATGATGGAGTTCATCGGCTCGCGGGTCCGCGACGATTGGCGGGTGGTCGTGGCCACCGACGGCCCCGGCCCGGCCAGCCGATTGGCCGAGCTCTTCCACGAGGCCGGGATTCCCTGCCACCGGGTGGACAGCGTGGACGACACCCCGACGGAGGGGTTGATCGAAATCACGACGGCGGTGGCCGGCCGGGGTTTCGTCTTCGACTCGCTCAAGCTGGGCCTGCTCACCGAGGCCGACCTGTTGGGCCGGTCCAGCGCCTATTCGGCGAAGTCCACCCGCAAACTGGCGGCCCGCCGCCGTCATGCGGTCGACCCGCTGCAGTTGAGCGAAGGCGACTTCGTGGTGCACGAACAGCACGGCATCGCCCGCTTCGTCGAGCTGATCCAGCGCAAGGTCGGCGGCGCCTCGGGGGCGGTGCGCGAATATCTGGTGCTCGAATATGCCCCGTCCAAACGCGGGGCCCCGGGGGACAAGCTCTTCGTGCCCACCGACCAGTTGGACCAGGTCACCCGCTATGTCGGTGGGGAGGCCCCCTCCCTGTCCAAGATGGGTGGCAGCGACTGGTCGAACACGAAGTCCAAGGCGCGGCGGGCGGTCAAGGAGATCGCCGCCGATCTGATCAAGCTCTATTCGGCGCGCATGGCCTCACGGGGCCACGCCTTCGCCCCGGACACCCCGTGGCAGTCCGAACTGGAGGAGGCCTTCCCCTTCATCGAAACCCCGGACCAGCTGACCACGATCAACGAGGTCAAGGCCGATATGGAGCGGGAGATCCCGATGGACCGGCTGATCTCCGGCGACGTCGGATTCGGCAAGACCGAGGTCGCGGTGCGGGCCGCCTTCAAGGCGGTGCAGGATGGCAAGCAGGTGGCCGTGCTGGTGCCCACGACCCTGCTGGCCCGCCAACACGTCGAGACCTTCGGGGACCGCTTCTCGGGCTTCCCCGTCCGGGTGGCCTCACTCTCGCGCTTCCAGACCCCCAAGGAGGCCAAGGACGCGGTGGAGGGGCTCAAGAACGGGTCGATCGACATCGTCGTGGGCACGCACCGGCTGCTGTCCAAGGAAGTCCAGTTCAAGGACCTGGGCCTGGTGGTCGTCGACGAGGAGCAACGCTTCGGCGTCGAACACAAGGAAGCGCTGAAGCAGATGCGCACCAACGTGGACGTGTTGGCCATGTCCGCGACGCCGATCCCGCGGACCCTGGAGATGTCACTGACCGGCATCCGGGAGACCTCAACGCTGGCCACCCCGCCGGAGGAACGCCATCCGGTGCTCACCTATGTGGGCCCGCATACCGATAAACAGGTCTCCGCGGCGATCCGACGTGAACTCATGCGTGAAGGACAAGTGTTCTTCGTGCACAACCGGGTCTCCTCGATCGACTCCGTCGCGGCGAAGCTGCGGGAGATCGTCCCCGAGGCACGGGTCGAGGTCGCCCACGGGAAGATGAGCGAAGCCAGGCTCGAGCAGATCATCGTGGACTTCTGGGACAGGAAATTCGATGTCCTGGTCTCCACCACCATCATCGAAACCGGTCTGGACATCTCCAATGCGAACACCCTGATCGTGGACCGGGCTAACAACTACGGGCTGAGCCAGCTGCACCAGTTGCGCGGCCGGGTCGGACGTGGCCGTGATCGGGCCTACGCCTATTTCCTCTGGAATGCCGAGAAGCCGTTGGGCGAGGTGGCGTTGGAACGGCTCAAGGCCGTGGCGGCCCATAATGAACTGGGGTCGGGTTTCCAGCTGGCGATGAAGGACCTGGAGATCCGCGGTGCCGGCAACCTGCTCGGCGGTGAGCAGTCAGGGCATATCGCCGGGGTCGGGTTCGACCTGTACATCCGGCTGGTCGGTGAGGCCGTGGCCGACTTCAAGGGCGAGGCTGAGGAGAAGGTGGCCGATATGAAGATCGAGCTGCCGGTCAACGCCCACCTGCCGCACGACTACGTGCCGGGGGAGCGGCTGCGCCTGGAGGCCTACCGCAAGTTGGCCGGTGCCACCGACGCCGACGCCATCGACGCCGTCGTCGACGAGCTGACCGACCGCTACGGTGAACCGCCGGCACCGGTGGTCAACCTGGTCGAGGTGGCCCGCTTCCGGGTCAGGGCGCGTGCCGCGGGGCTGACCGATGTGGCGATGCAGGGCAACTTCATCAAGTTCGCCCCCGCCACCTTGCCCGAATCGAAATTGTTGCGGCTGAACCGCATGTACAAGGGGGCGCAGAACAAGCCTGCCCTGGACGCGGTGATGATCCCGAAACCCAAGACGGCTCCCATCGGTGGGCGGGACCTGGCCGACGCGGCGATCCTCACCTGGGCGGGACAGGTGCTGGAGGCGCTCTTCGAGGACTGAAGTGCCCGACCCACGACGCGGCCCGGCCGAACCATGGTGGTTCGACCGGGCCGCGTCCATGCCGTCGGCGATGCCCCGGAACCCGGGGGGACTGGCCGTTAGTTGACGGCGCTGGGGCCCGACGGCGTGGCGCCGCCCTCATCGGACCAGTCGCTGGTGCCGCCGGCCGAGCCCAGCGACGGATCGGAGATGTGGTCGCCGGCATGCGGCGGGGTCCCGGAGTCGTCGGCGGAGTCGGAGGAGGGGGCGCGATGCGAGGCATTGGCCGCGGTTTCCTTGACCTTGCCGGCCACGGTGCCCGCCGCCGATGCGGCGGCCGAACCCACCTCGGGTGCCTTTTCCTTGATCGTGGATCCGACGTCGTTCAGTGTTTCCTGCGTGCGGGGGTCGTTCCACAGGTCCTGGGCCTTATCGCGGATCTGGTCATATCTCTCGCGGCCGGCGCGGGCGCCCACGAGGTATCCCACCGCTGCTCCTGCCAGAAACGTAAAGATGCGCATTGCAATCCTCCTTTAGCTCAAGCGTGGGATCCGGTATGGAACCCGAGGCCCACACTAACGTGTTCGACGCCGCTGCGCAGCGCCCCACGCACGGGGAAACGACGAAGGTGCCCGCCGGAAAACCGGCGGGCACCTTCGGTGGATGGTGCGGTGGGGCGCTACTTCTTGACGACCTCGGCAGCCACGACGCGATCGGCCTGGTGCGAATCCGAACGGCCCAGCAGGTGCTGGGGGATGCCGAATGCCAGGAAGGCGAGGCCGAAGCAGGCGAGACCCGGCAGCCAGGCGTTCTCCAGCGTCCAGAAGGTCAATGAATACAGCGCGCCGAGGAAGAGGATGAAGAACACGGCGAAAGCCAGGAAGTTGCCTGCGAAGTTGCCCTGGCCCGAGTAGGCCTTGCTCTTGCCCTCTGAGTACACGGTGATTCTCCTTGTTGTCCAGCGCCGGCTGGCGGTGGTGCGCGCTCGCGCTAGTAGCCGGCGGTTCCCTGCTCACCCTCTACAATAGCAACTCCTGAGCTGGCTCCAAGCCGGGTGGCTCCGGCCTCGATCATTGCCTGGGCATCGGCGAGGGAACGAACCCATCCGGAGGCCTTCACCCCCAGCTGTTGGCCGACCGTGCGACGCATCAATTCGACATCGGCCACGGTGGCCCCGCCGCCGGCGAAACCGGTGGAGGTCTTCACGAAATCGGCTCCAGCTTCGGCGGCCGCTTCACAGGCCAGCACCTTGGCGGCGTCGTCGAGCAGGGAGGTCTCGATGATCACCTTCAGGATCGCCCCGCCGTCGTGCACCGTATGGGCGACCCCACCGATATCGGCGACCAGGGCATCCCGATCCCCGCGGCGTGCCGCGGCGATGTCGATGACCATGTCGATTTCGCTGGCACCGTCGGCGATGGCGCCGGCGGCCTCGAAGGACTTCACCGCGGTCGTCGTCGCGCCGAAGGGGAAACCGATGACCGAGCAGGTCAGGACCTGCGTGCCCTTCAGCGCCTGGGCGACGGTCGGTACCCAGAGGGGGTTGACGCAGACTGATTTGAAACCATATTCGGCGGCTTCGGCGGCGATCTTCAGCACGGCCTCGCGGGAGGCATCGGGCTTGAGCAGCGTGTGGTCGATGTAGGCGGCGATGGTGCTGCCGGTGGGCTGGGACATATCTACCTCTCGGTGGGTTTCTGGTGGTGGCGGTGGGGTCAGAGACCCAGTGCGGTGCCGGTGTCGGTGCGCACCGCGGACAGACGTTGGCGGGCCCGGGCGCGGGCGTCGGGCAGATCCCCGGGCGAGGCCACCGGTTCGATGACCTCCAGGTAGCACTTGAGCTTGGGTTCGGTCCCGCTGGGGCGGACGATGACCCGGCTGTCGTCGGCGGTGGTGAAGAGCATCGCATCGGTGGGTGGCAACCCGTCGGTGCCGGCGGACAGATCAGTCACGGTCGTCACCTCCGATCCAGCGAAGACCGCCGGGGCCCGGGTGCGCAGCCGGGCCATGAGTGCCTGGAGCTCCTCGAGCGAGGACACCCGGACCGAAAGCTGGTCCGTGGCATGCAGCCCGTGCTCCAGGGCCAGTTCGTCGAGTTCGTCGAGCAGGGTGCGGGAGGAGGCCTTCAACCGGGCGGCGAAATCGGCCAGCAGCAGGGCCGCGGACATCCCGTCCTTATCGCGCACGAGTTCGGGGGCCACGCAGTATCCCAGCGCCTCCTCATAGCCGAAGGACAGCCCCGGAACCCGGGAGATCCATTTGAAACCGGTCAAGGTCGCCCCGTGCGCGATGCCGGCGCCGGCGGCGATGCGCGAAAGCAGCCGGGAGGAGACGATGGAGTTCGCGAAGACCGGTGCCTGCCCGCCCGCGGCCGGGCCCCCGGCGAGGCGGCGGGCGACGTGGAGGCCCAGCAGTGCCCCGACCTCGTCGCCGGAGAGCATCCGCCATCCGGCATCCGGGTCGTGCACGGCCGCTGCGCAGCGGTCGGCATCCGGGTCGTTGGCGATGACCAGATCGGCGTCCACGTCCCGGGCCAGGGCCAGGGCCAGGTCGATGGCCCCGGGCTCCTCCGGGTTTGGGAAGGCGACCGTGGGGAAGTCCGGGTCCGGTGCTGCTTGTTCGGCCACCATCCGGACGTCGGTGAATCCGGTGGCGGTGAAGGCCCGGCTCATCGTGTCGCCTCCGACCCCGTGCATCGGGGTCAACACGATCCGCAGGGCCGACCGCTCCGCTCGCTCCGTGCCCTGGGCCGGAACCAGGGAGGTGATCGCCTGGAGGTAGCGTTCCTGGATGTCCCCGGGTTCGCCGGCCGCGGGCAGGACGGTCCAGCCGTCCCGGGCCAGTTCCAGTTCCGGGAGCGGTCCGCTGGCGGCAATGCGTTCGGCGATATCGACATCCATGGGGGCTACGATCTGGGCGCCCTGGCCGGCATCGGTCACGGCCCGGCCGCCGAGGTAGACCTTGTACCCGTTGTCCTGCGGCGGGTTGTGGCTGGCGGTGACCATGACCCCCGCCTCGCAGTCCAGGGCCAACACCGCCCAGGCGAGCACCGGGGTGGGCAGACGGGAAGGCATCAGGAACGTCTCGATGCCCGCCGCGGTGAAGATCGCTGCGGTCTCTTCGGCGAAGACATCAGAGTTGTAGCGGGCGTCGAAGCCCACCACGGCCCGCGGGGTGTACGCCCCGGCCGCGATATCGAGCAGGTACCGGGCGACACCGGCCGCGGTATGGCGTACGACCACACGGTTCATCCGGTTCGGGCCTGCGCCCAGGGCCGCGCGCAGGCCCGCGGTGCCGAAGGCCAGGGGGCCGGAGAACCTGTCGGCGAGTTCCGCGCGGGAACCGGCGTCGTCCGCTGCAGCGGCCAGCAGGGCCTTGAGCTCGGAGGCGGTGGTCGGGTCCGGGTCTTCGGCGGCCCAGGCTTCGGCGCGGGCCACCAGGTCGTCGGGCTGTGCGGAGGTGGGGTTCACGGTGCTCCTTGGGATCGGGCAGATGCTGCGGGGTGGGCCGGAAGGCTCAGAGACGTCCGACGATATCGGCGAGCAGCTTCGAGATGCGTGGTCCGGCGGCCTGGCCTGCCTCGATGACTTCGGCATGGCTCAGCGGGACCGGGCTGATGCCGGCGGCGAGGTTGGTCACCAAGGAGATGCCGAAGACCTCCAGGCCGGCATGGCGGGCCGCGATGGCCTCCAGGGCGGTGGACATGCCGACCAGGTCCGCGCCGATGCGTTTGGCGTACTGGACTTCGGCGGGGGTCTCGTAATGCGGGCCGGTGAACTGGGCGTAGACGCCCTCGTCCAGGGCCGGATCGACCTCGTGGGCGATCGCGCGCAGCCGCGGGGAATACAGGTCCGTCAGGTCCACGAAGGTGGGCCCCTCGAGCGGTGAGGCCGCGGTGAGGTTGATGTGGTCGCTGATCAGCACCGGCGTCCCCGGGGTCCAGGCCTCGTTGAGGCCACCGCAACCGTTGGTCAGCACCAGGGTGGTGCAGCCGGCGGCCGCGGCCGTGCGGACCCCGTGCACGACCGAACGCACGCCCTTGCCTTCGTAGAAGTGGGTCCGGGCGCCGAGCACCAGGACCCGCTTGCCGGCCGGGGTCAGGACGGAGCGGATCGTTCCGACATGACCGACGACGGCGGGGGAGTGGAACCCCGGAAGGGTCGGGGCATCCAGGGTATGGGTGGTCTCCCCGATCAGTTCGGAGGCCTCGCCCCACCCCGAGCCCAGGACCAGGGCGATGTCGTGGGCTGCCACGCCGGTCTGCTCGGCGATGGCGGCAGCGGCTTGGCCGGCCAGATGGAAGGGATCTTCGTTGAAATCGTTCACCCCACCAATCTACCGGTGGATGCCCCGATGCCGGTACAGGCCCTGGCGTGCAAGTTGCCCGCCGGTAGTGGAGAATGGGCTGGCGTGAGCGTAGAACAGAGCAGAACTTCCCAGCGTTTGATCATCCTCGGCGGCGGACCGGGTGGCTATGAGGCGGCCACCGTGGCGGCCCAACTCGGAGCCGAGGTGACCATCGTCGAGCGGGCCGGCATGGGCGGTGCGGCCGTTTTGACCGACGTCGTGCCCTCCAAGACCCTGATCGCCACCGCCGATGCCATGCGCCGGGTCAGCGGTGCCGGTTCCTTCGGCGTGACCGTCGAGGGCAAGGCCGATGCCAGCGCCGACCTGCCGGTGGTGAACGCCCGGCTCATGGAGCTGGCCCACAACCAGTCCAGGGACATCCGCATCGGCCTCGAACGCGCCGGGGTCCGGGTCGTCCTGGGCACGGGGCGCCTGCTGGACAACCGCACCATCGCCGTCGCCCGCACCGATGGGGGCGAAGAGACCCTGGAAGCCGATGCCATCCTCCTCGCCCTGGGCGCCCACCCCCGTGAACTGCCGACCGCCAAGCCCGACGGCGAACGCATCTTCAACTGGACCCAGGTCTACAACCTCAAGGAACTTCCCGAACATCTGATCGTCGTGGGATCCGGTGTCACTGGTGCCGAGTTCGCCTCGGCCTACAGCCTGCTGGGAAGCCGGGTGACCCTGGTGTCCTCCCGTGAACGCGTGCTGCCCGGCGAGGATGCCGACGCCGCCGCGGTGTTGGAGGAGGCCTTCGAGGCCAACGGCCTGGAAGTGACGGCCAGGTCGCGTGCCCAGGCGGTGGACCGGACCGCGGACGGCGTGAAGGTCACCCTCGATGACGGGCGCGTCCTGGAAGGCAGCCACTGCCTGCTGGCCGTCGGCGGCATCCCGAACACCTCGGGCATCGGTCTGGAGGAGGCCGGCATCGAAATGAACGACTCCGGCCATATCCAGGTCGACGGGGTCTCGCGCACCACCGCCTCCAACGTCTATGCCGCCGGCGATTGCACCGGCGTCTTCGCGTTGGCCTCCGTCGCGGCCATGCAGGGCCGGATCGCCATCGCCCACCTGATGGGGGACGGGGTCCGGCCGTTGAAGACCCACGAGGTTTCCTCCAACATCTTCACCAGCCCCGAGATCGCCACCGTCGGGGTGACCGAAGCCCAGGTGAACGAGGACAAATACCAGGGCGACATCATCAAGCTCGACCTGGCCACCAACGCCCGGGCGAAGATGATGAACATCAAGGAAGGCTTCGTGAAGATCATTGCCCGCCGCGGTTCCGGCACGGTGATCGGCGGCGTCGTGGTCGCCCCGCGGGCCTCCGAACTGATCTACCCGATCGCCCTGGCGGTGCAGAACCGGTTGCATGTCGATGACATGGCCCAGACCTTCACGGTGTACCCCTCGCTGTCCGGCTCGGTGTCCGAGGCGGCGCGCCGGCTGCATAAGCACCTGTAGGCGGCCGACCCCGGCCTCCGTGACAACACGGTGGTGGTGGGGTATGCGAGAGGTCAAGGTGTCCACGATGTGGACACTTCGACCGCTATCTGGTCAAAAGTTCTAGTATTATCCAAGAATATTGATCGTCTCGCACCAAAGGGGTCACGATAGTGTCCAGTATGCCCGCCACCGCCTCCCCGGAAGCGAACACACGCGGTCGCGTGATCTTCTCGAGCATGATCGGGACCACGGTCGAGTTCTATGACTTCTATGCCTATGCCACGGCATCGGTCCTGGTGTTCCCGGCCTTGTTCTTCCCCAATGCCACCAACATCAACGCCATCCTGAGTTCGTTCGCGATCTTCGGGGTGGCCTTCCTCGCCCGCCCGCTGGGGTCGATCCTCTTCGGCCACTTCGGTGACAAGGTGGGACGCAAGGGGACCCTGGTGGCCTCGTTGATGACCATGGGCATCGCCACGTTCCTCATCGGCTTCCTGCCCGCGGCCAGTGGCGGCTTCGTGGTGCTGGCCCCGCTGCTGCTGGTCCTGCTGCGTTTCGCCCAGGGGCTGGCCCTGGGCGGGGAATGGTCGGGGGCCGCACTGCTGGCCACCGAGAACGCCCCGGCCAATAAGCGCGCCATCTACGGAACCTTCCCTCAGCTGGGGGCGCCGATCGGTTTCATCATCGCCAACCTGGTCTTCGTCGGCCTGCAGCTGGGGCTCTCGCCCGAGCAGTTCCAGGCCTGGGGCTGGCGGGTGCCGTTCATCCTCTCCGCCGTGCTCGTCGGCGTCGGGATCTATGTGCGGCTGAAGCTGGTCGAATCCATCTCGTTCCAGAACGTCGTGACGCAGAAGAAGGTCATGAAGTCCCCGGTCAAACAGACCTTCAAATTCCACTGGCGCCCGGTCCTGGCCGGAACGATCATCATGTTCGCCACCTACGTGCTGTTCTACCTGATGACCTCCTTCACGCTGACCTACGGCACCTCGGCGGCCACCGTCGACCAGGCCCGCGCCGCGGCCGAAGCCAAGGGCAAGGTGTTCGATGCGGCAGCCGAAGCCGCCTTCGTGCCGGGGCTGGGCGTCCCGCGGACCGAGTTCCTCTGGATGCTGATCATCGGCATGGTGTTCTTCGGGATCTTCATCCTCATTTCCGGACCGTTGGCCGAGAAGTTCGGGCGGCGCCGGTTCCTGCTCGGGGTCTCGCTGCTGATCCTTCTCTTCGGTGCCTCCTGGACGCTGTTCTTCGGTCCCGGAACCGCGGCGGCCATGGTCGGGCTGATCATCGGGCTGTCGCTGATGGGGCTGACCTTCGGGCCGATGGCCGCCTATCTGCCTGAACTCTTCCCGGCCAACGTGCGCTATACCGGCTCGGCCGTGGCCTACAACCTGTCCTCGGTGATCGGTGCGGCCCCGGCCTCCTTCGTGGCCATCGCCTTGTGGCAGGCCGGAGGCGGGAACACCGTCTGGGTGGGTGTCTACCTGGCCGCTGCCGCGGCGCTGACGATGGTGGCCTTGCTGATGACCGGCGAGACCAAGGACCAGGACTTCGAGAACAACGTCGCCTGATCCCAGCCGGAACGACTGAAGGCCTGCCACCGCGAGGTGGCAGGCCTTCAGTCGTTGGTGGGGCTGATCAGTCCAGGATGCTGGCCAGGACCGCTCCGGCGGACACGGTCTCTCCCGCGGTGGCGGTCAGGCCCTTGATGGTCCCGGCGCGATGGGCGGTCAGCGGCTGTTCCATCTTCATGGCCTCCAGCACGACCACCAGATCGCCCTCGGAGACGGTGTCGCCGTCGGCCACGGCGACCTTGACGATGGTCCCCTGCATCGGTGAGGTCAGGCTGTCACCGGTGGTGGTGCTGCCCGAACCGCCCCGGTTGGTGCGTTTGCGCTTGGACTTGCCATTGCTCTTCCCGGCCCCGGAGGATCCGCCGAGGCCGGCAGGAAGGACGACTTCGAGGCGTTTGCCCCCGACTTCCACGGTGACCTTCTGGCGTTCGTCGGGGCTCTCGGTGGAGGCGGCGCCGGAGGGGCTCCACGGTTCGATGGTGTTCTCGAACCCCGTCTCGATCCAGCGGGTGTGCACCGAGAAGGGGCCGGACGCGGGGACGAAGGCGGGATCGGCCATGACGGCACGGTGGAACGGGAGGACCGTGGGCATGCCCTCGATGACCATTTCGTCCAGGGCCCGGCGGGCCCGGCCGGCGGCTTCCTGGCGGGTGGCACCGGTGATGATGAGCTTGGCGATCATCGAATCGAAGTTCCCCGAGACGGTCTCGCCTTGTTCCACCCCCGAATCGACGCGGACGCCGGGGCCGGTGGGCAGGTTCAGTGTGGAGATCGTTCCCGGGGCGGGCATGAACCCGCGACCGGCATCCTCGCCGTTGATGCGGAACTCGAAGGAGTGGCCCCGCAGCTGGGGATCGGAGTATCCGAGCTCCTCCCCGCGGGCCAGCCGAAACTGTTCACGCACCAGATCGATCCCCGAGACCTCCTCGGAGACGGTGTGCTCCACCTGCAGGCGCGTGTTGACCTCCAGGAACGAGATGATCCCGTCGGTGCCGATCAAGAACTCGCAGGTTCCGGCACCCACGTACTTCGCTTCGCGCAGGATGGCCTTGGAGGATTCGTAGAGGCTCCGGGTCTGGTCCTGGCTCAGGTAGGGGGCCGGAGCTTCTTCGACCAGCTTCTGGTTCCGTCGCTGCAGGGAGCAGTCGCGGGTGGAGACGACGACGACATTTCCCGCGGAGTCCGCCAGGCACTGGGTTTCGACGTGGCGGGGGGCGTCGAGGAAACGTTCGATGAAGCATTCGCCCCGGCCGAAGGCCGCGGTGGCCTCACGGACCGCCGATTCGTAGGACTCGGCGATCTCGTCGCGGTGGCGGACCACCTTGATGCCTCGCCCCCCGCCGCCGTAGGCGGCCTTGATGGCCAGGGGGAGGCCGTGCTGGTCGGCGAAGTCCAGGACTTCCTGCGTCGAGCGGACCGGTTCCCTGGTGCCCGGGACCAGGGGAGCGCCGACCTTGGTGGCGATATGCCGGGCCTGCACCTTGTCGCCCAGCTGGGCGATGGCCTCGGGGGGCGGCCCGATCCAGATCAGCCCGGCGTCGATGACTCGCTGGGCGAATTCGGCATTCTCCGAGAGGAACCCGTAGCCGGGATGCACTGAGTCGGCGCCGGAAGCCTTCGCGGCCTCCAGGATCTTATCCATCACCAGGTAGGAGTCGGCGGCGCTCTGGCCGCCCAGGGCGAAGGCCTCGTCGGCGAGTCGGACGTGCAGTGCCTCGCGGTCGGGTTCGGCGTAGACGGCGACGGACGCGATGCCCTCGTCGCGGGCCGCGCGGATGACTCGGACGGCGATCTCGCCACGGTTGGCGATGAGGACCTTGGTCAGCTGGGGCATGGCGGGTGGAACTCCTTAAACTTTGCTGTTTGGAGCCTACCCGCGCTTGTGGGTTATCCACGTAATCCCACACCATGCTCCGGAGAGTCCGCACCTAATTTTGTAGCCATCCTACAAAACAGGGGCCCCTAGCCGCCGCCAGCGATATCCCGCAGGGCGGCCAGGTGCCGTTCCCAGGTTCCCCGCCCGGCGCGGGTGAGCGAGAACCAGGTCCGGGGGCGTTTGCCCACGAAGCCCTTGCGGATCTTCACGATCCCCGCGGCTTCGAGCTGGGAGGCCTGGCGGCTGAGGACGGAATCGCTGACCTGCAGATGATCGCGTACGACGGCGAATTCCGTTTCCTCGGTGCCGGCGATGGCGGCGACCAGGGAGAAGCGCACCGGGTGGGCCAGCGGCTCGGAGAGCTTCATTCGCGGGTGCTCGTCGTGGCGATCCGTAGCGGGGCTCATGAGCGGGCCTCCCACCAGGCGCCGATCACCGAGTTCACGGTGATGGCGGTGGTGATCACCAGAGTGAACCACAGTTCGCCGGAGAATACGGTGGTCGTCAGGAGGACCCCGACGATCCACAGTCCCGCCCAAATTGCCATGAACGTCTTCCAACGACGGCTGAAGCCGCGCTTGGTGGAACGCCCGAAGACCAGCATGAAGACCATGAGGATCCCGAGCCAGATCAAGAGGGCGATCAGTGGGACGGCCACCAGTGACTCGTCGAAACGGCCGACGAGCCAGAAGGAGATCAGGGTCAGTGACGTGATGGCGCCGAGGCCCAGCTGCATGGTGATATGCGGCCAGCTCGCCCCGGCGCGGGAGGCGGACTCCAGCCGGTTCGCCTCACGGAGGAAGCCGCGGGCATCGTCGGCCGTGGGGTGCTCCGGGGGCGCTTCCGGAGCCGGGGTCGGACCCGGCGGCGGGACGGTCACGGCCCGGCGTCGTGTGGCGGCCTGGGCCGCTGCCGAAGTCGAGGCCCAGACGACGCCCAGGAGGGCAGCGACGGAGCTGGCAATGACCATGAGCTGGGGTTTGCCCGTGATGAGTCCGTAGACGAAAAGTGCCACCATGCAGGCGATGCCCAGGGCAAAGCCGATCCACGCGTAGCGCTGGCCGTTGACTGGCTTCTTCTCTGTTGTTTGCATCTCGACTCCTGGGATGGGGCGGTGGGACCGGAAGGCCGATCACCTGATGCATACAGCTTAGAAAGTACTTTCCATATCTGCAAGTACTTTCTGGAAAAAGTTCAGACCCAGAGATCGGTGACGGATAGTTCCGCCGAGGCCAACAGATGGCGCAACGTGTTCACCGACAGGCCGACGACTGTTTGCGGGTCCCCCTCGATACCGGTGATGAAGGCCGCGCCCCGCCCGTCGATCGTGAACGCCCCGGCGCAGGGCAGCGGCTCGCCGGTGGCCACGTACGCCTCGATCTCCTCATCGGTGACCTCATCGAAGCTGACCGAAGCCGAGGCCACGGTGCCCAGGGTGGCCCCCGTGCCGCCGTCGTCCTCGTCCGTGCTGCGGTTGTCCACGAGCCAATGCCCGGTGTGCAGCACCCCGGTCTTCCCGCGCATCGTCTGCCAGCGTTCGGTGGCGACCTCGGCGGTGTGGGGTTTGCCATAGCAGACGCCGTCGAGTTCGAAGATCGAGTCGCAGCCCAGGACCACGGCGCCGTCGGCCGCCTCGAGTCCGGCCACGGACTCCGCCTTGGTGCGGGCCAGCAACAACGCCATCGACGGTGCGTCCAGGGGAGCTCCCAGACGCTCGACGGCCCCGGCGACGGCAGCGTCCTCGTCGACGGTGGAGACGATGGCCTCGAAATCGACGCCCGCATCCGTCAGGATCCTGGCCCGTCCCGGGGACCGGGAGGCCAATACCAGCAGTGGCGGTTCCTCCTCGGCCCCGGTGGCTGCGGGATCGGCGTTGACGGGGCTGGGGGAGGATGGGTCCATGGTCATGCCCCTACCGTAGTGCGTCGTGGGGGCCGTCGGCGCGGTGCGCCGGATGGCGCGGACCCCCGGCGGGCGGGCCACTGCCGTCCGGGTCGTTCCCCCCGGTGTCGGAGGCGCCGGTCGCCCCGTCCGGCCCCGTGGACTCGGGGGCGGCCAGCGCAGCGATCTTCGCACCCTCGACGTCCACATCCGGAAGGATCCTGTCCAGCCATTTGGGGATGTACCAGGCGCGGCGCCCCAGCAGGTGCATGATCGCCGGGGTGATCGTCATCCTGACCACGAAAGCATCCAGCAGCACACCGATCGCCAAGGCGAAGCCGATCGCCCGGATCATCGTCAGCTCGGCGAAGATGAAGCCGGCGAAGACGCTGGTCATGATCAGTGCCGCGGCGGTGACCACGGGGGCCGAATGTGCGAACCCCGAGCGGACGGCGGCCTTCGGGTCCTCGCCGTGGGCAAAGGACTCGCGCATGCCCGACACCAGGAACACCTGGTAGTCCATGGCCAGGCCGAAGAGGATGCCGATGAGCAGGATCGGCAGGAAACTCATGATCGGCCCCGGGGTCGCGACCCCGAAGACCCCCGAGAGCCACCCCCATTGGTAGACCGCGACCGTGGCACCGAAGGATGCCAGCAGGGAGAGCAGGAACCCGCCCGTGGCCAATACCGGGACGATCACCGAACGGAAGACCAGCAGCAGGAGCACCAGGGAGAGCCCGACAACGATGCCCAGATACAGCGGCAACACCTCCGCCAGCCGTTCGGAGACATCGATCTGGGCGGTCACCTGGCCGGTCAGGGCCAGATGGGCCCCGGTGTCCGCTTCGATCCCGTCCGAGGCGTTGCGGATGTCGGTGACCAGTTGTTCGGTGGCCGGGTCGGCCGGTCCTTCCTCGGGAACGATCTGCAGCACCGCCAGCGTGTTCGCGTCGTTGATGCCCACCGGGACGGCGGCGACGACGCCGTCGATGCCGCGCAGGTCATCGGCGATGTCCAGGTTCTTGACCTCGGCCTCATCGGCGTCCAGGCCGGCCGGCAGATCGGCCAGGGCGATGATCGGCCCGTTGTAGCCGGCACCGAATTTATCGCTGAGTAGTTCGTAGGCCTGATGGGCGCTGGAATCGACCGGTTCCGAGCTGCCGTCGGGAAGGGCGGTGCGCAGTTGCAGGGCCGGAACCGCCATGATGCCCAGCAGCAGGATGCCGATCAGACCCATGAGGATCGGCTTCCTGGTCACGAAGGCGCCCCAACCGCGGTTGCCCGCGGCATTGGGGTGGGCGGCGGAATCGACGCTTTCGTCGGCGGGGTCGGCCGTCGGGGTGGTTGCCGTGGCGGCGGCCTTGCGCCAGGCGCGTTTGCTGATGAGCCGGCGGCCGATGAAGCCCAGCAGTGCCGGGGTGAGTGTGATGGCGATGAGCACTGCCATGGCCACGGTGAAGGCGGCCGAAAGCCCCAGCACGGACAGGAACGGCAGGGCCGGAACAGCCAGCGCGGACAGGGCGATGATCACCGTCAGGCCGGCGAAGACCACGGCGTTGCCGCTGGTGCCGGTGGCCCGGCCGATCGACTCCTCCAGGTCCATGCCGTCCAGGAGCTGTCGGCGATGCCGGTGGACGATGAACAGCGAATAGTCGATGCCCACGGCCAGGCCCAGCATCAGGGCCAGCGCCGGGGTGATGGAAGCCATCTCGATCGCGCTGGACAGGGCCAGGGTCCCGCCGACGCCGGCGCCGACGCCGAGGACGGCCATCAGCAGCGGCAGTCCGGCGGCGACGAACGTCCCGAGCATCACCAGCAGGACTACGGCGGCGATCACCAGGCCGATGATCTCCGCCGACCCGAAGATCGAGGAGATGTCCTGGACGATTTCCGTGGAGTAGTCCACCTCGAGTCCGGTGGCGGTCGGCTCGGCCCCGATGTCCTTGATCTCATCGCGGGTCTCGGAGGTCAGGGCGTCGGCGGAGCCGGTGAAGGAGACGTTGACGGCCACGGTGGTGCCGTCCTTGGAGACGAACCGCATGCCCTCCGTGGATTCGGCCTGGCGTTGGCCCAGGGCCAGATCCTTCTTGCCTTGTTTGATGTCCTTCGCCGATTCCTCGAGCTTCTTCTCGTTGGCGGAGACCTCGGATTCCTTCGCAGAGATCTGCTGCTCGGCGGCATCGAGCTGCTTCGCCGAGGCGTCGAGCTTGGCCTGGCCCTGGTCGAGCTGCTTCTCGGTGGCCTCCAGCTTGGCGCGCTGGGCGGCAAGCTGCCGCGGCGGGATGGCTCCGGCCTGGGACGCCCCGTCGAGTTTGGTCTTCGCTTCCTTGAGTTCGGCGCGGCCGTCGTCGATCTTGGCTTGTTCGGGTTCGAGCTGCCGGCGACCGTCGGCGATCTCCTTCTTGGCGTCGGCGATCTGGTCCTTGCCGTCGGCCAGCTGCTGGCGTCCGTCCGCGAGCTGCTTCTCCCCGTCGTCCAGCTTCTTCTTCGAGTCCTCGAGCTTCTGCTGGGCCTCATCCAACTGCTTCTGGGTGGTGAAGGGGTTGGAGGCCTCCCGGACATCCGGGAGGCCTTCGAGCTCGTCCAACGACTGGCCGATGGCCTTCTTCTGGGCGGCGGTGAACTTCTGGCCGTCCGAGGTCTGGTAGACGATCGACCCGCTGCCCCCGGAGAATTCGGGCATCTCGGTCTTGAGTTTGTCCAGGGCCTGCTGGGTCTCGGTGCCGGGGATGGAGAAGCTGTTGGTCAGGGTCCCCATGAACGCGCCGGCCGAGAGGCCGATCGCCAGCAGGCCGACGAGCCAGGCGGAGATGACGGCCCAGCGGCGGCGGTAGGCCATGCGGCCGAGTTTATATAGGAAGGTGGCCATGACTCAGGCCTTTCGGATCTGGGCCGGATCGGCCGGGACGTTCAGGGTGGGGAAGCCGTCTCGGAGCTGGCTCAAGGCGGTGGTGAGGTAGTTCTGCAGAATGGTCAGTGAGGCATCGGAGAGATCGCCGCCGGACTGTTCGAGCCAGAAGTCGAAGGCGGCGCGCCCCGCCCCGATGATGGAGTTCGCGAAGACCGATGCGGTCAGCAGGTCGGTGGCCGGAACGCGGGTCACGATGGTCTCGACCAGGCGTCCGGCGCAGTTGTTCCAGGCCTCGAGTTCGAGCCGGTCCAACTGCGGGCTGCTGTGGGAGACGGTGACCAGTTCGGCCACGGGGCCCAATAGGCTGCGGTCGGCGATGCCGTTGAGCGCATTCACCGCCGCCGACATGATCGGCAGTTCGCGGGGTTGGTCCTCGAAGAGCTGGAGGACATGGTCCACGAAGGCCTCGGTGGGCCCGTTCAGGGCGGCTTCGAGGGAGGAGAAGTAGTTGAAGAAGGTGCGCCGGGAGATGCCGGCGGATTCGGCCACACGATCCGCGGTCACCGCGTCGAAGCCCTCGGTGCGCAGCAGCGCCATGGCGGAGTCGATGATGGCGGCACGGGTGGCCGTTTTATTGATTTCGCGGCGCGAGGGGCCGCTGCTGGGGGAGTCGGGGAGCGGATTCACGGTCATTACACTACGTGCAAGTTTGCACACCGTGCAAATTAGTGCTCAGGGTCCGGAGGAAGCGGAGGAAGCGGAGGACGCGGACGAAGCGAACGAAGCGAAGAGGGGCTCCGCACGGCGCGGTGGCGGTGCGGAGCCCCTGGGGAGTGAGCGTGCCGGAGATCAGCAGACGGTGGCGGGCTGGGCCGGTGCGGGGTCCGGGCTCTGCTCCTGCTGCGTGGCCTCGGCAGTGCGGGCGTCGTCGAACTCCTCGGCGAACGGGGTGCCGTTGCGCGGGGCGTTGTACAGATCGTGATCCAGGATGCCTTCCCGTTGGGAGACGATCACCGGGATCAGCGCCTGTCCGGCCACGTTGACCGCGGTGCGGCCCATGTCCAGGATCGGGTCCACGGCCAGCAGCAGGCCGACACCGGCCAAGGGCAGTCCCAGGGTGGACAGCGTCAGTGTCAGCATCACCACTGCGCCGGTGGTCCCGGCGGTGGCGGCGGAGCCGAGCACCGAGACGATGGCGATGAGGATGTACTGGGTGACGTCCAGGTCGATGCCGAAGAACTGGGCCACGAAGATCGCCGAGACGGCCGGGTAGATCGCGGCGCACCCATCCATCTTGGTCGTCGCGCCCAACGGGACGGCGAAGGAGGCGTAGCCGCGGGGGACCCCGAGGTTGCGTTCGGTGACGCGCTGGGTCAGCGGCAGCGTGCCGATCGATGAACGGGAGACGAAGCCGAGCTGGACCGCCGGCCAGACCCCTGAATAGTAGGAACGCACGCCCAGGCCGTGGGCCTTGACCAGGATCGGGTAGACCACGAACAGCACCAGGGCCAGGCCCGCATAGATGGCGATGACGAACTTGCCCAGCGCCCCCATGGTGTCCCAGCCGTAGGAGGCGGTCGCGTTGCCGATCAGCCCGACGGTGCCCAGCGGGGCCAGCCGGATGATCCACCACAGGATCTTCTGGATGATGGACAGCAACGAGGCGCTCAGATCCAGGAACGGCTTGGCGGCGGAACCGATCTTCAGGGCCGCGATGCCCACGGCCACGGCGATGACCAGGACCTGCAGGACGTTGAAGGACAGGCTCGTGGAGACGTCACCGGATTCGGCGACCTTGCTGCTGGTTTCCAGGCCCAGGAAGTTCTCCGGGATCAGCCCGGTGAGGAAGGCCCACCAGTCGCCGGTGGTGCCGACGTAGTCCTCCGGGGCTCCTTGGCCGGTGTTGGCGCCGGGGCGGATGAAGGTGCCCAGTCCCATGCCGATCAGCACGGCGATCAGCGCCGTGATGCCGAACCAGAGGATGGTCCGCCAAGCCAGTCGGGCGGCGTTGGTGACCTGGGCCAGGTTGGCGATGGAGGCGACCACGGCGAAGAAGACCAGCGGGATGACCGCTGCGCGCAGCAGCGAGACGTAGCTGGAGCCGATGGTGTCCAACGTGGCGCCGAGGGCGTTGGGGGACTCGGCGGTGCTGCCGGTGTATTTGGCGACCAGGCCCAGGACGACGCCGAGGACCAGGCCCGCGACGATCTGGGGACCGAAGGCGGTCGCCCAGCGGGGCAATATGCGGTGGGGTTTGGTTGATGTGCTCACGGAACGACCGTAGGGCCGGAAGGTACACCCCGAAGAGTCGATATTTCACTTTATGACGTCGCCACGGTGTGGTGGGTGGGCGCCCATGCCAGCGGATCCCTGCTGGCACAAGGGGTCGGTGGGTTCATTCCCGATCACGATGTGGCGCTTCCCGCATTTTGGTAGAGCATCACATCGCGGCGCTGACTCTCCGACATCCAGGTGTGTGGTCTCACTAGCTAAGTAGGGTTACTATCTATTATGAATGAAATCGATTGGGCATCTGAGCTGACGCGTGCGGCCTTGCCGCAAGCGGTGTTGGCTCTGCTCAAGAGTGGGCGGCGGCACGGATACGCCATGATCGAGGTTCTTCGTGATCACGGTTTCGAACGCCTCAAGGGTGGCACCCTGTATCCACTTCTGCGGCGGCTGGAAGAACAAGGGCTGGTGGCTCACCAATGGGAGCAACAAGACGCCGGCCCGGGACGGAAAGTTTTCGCACTGACCCCCCTTGGCACGAAAGAACTCGAGCGAGGACACCTTGCTTGGAGTCACATGACCGAGAAACTAGCTGTTCTTCGAACCTTACGAAAGGACGCATCATGACCTACGAGCACAACCTAGCCTTCTATCTGCGGATGCGAGGGCTGCCGGAGGCGCAGGTCTCCGAGGCTATCGATGAGGTTCGCGCTCATGTGATGAGCTCGGGGAATTCCGCCGAATCCGAGTTCGGAACCGCTGAAGACTATGCCGAGAGCTTCTCCGCGGTGAAGCGGCGGACTCTGGGCGTTCGCGTGATCACCGTCGCGGGTGTCCTGGCCATCGGCTATGTCATCGCCGTTTTCGCGCTGGGGGCCTTGACCGACGTCGATGTCAGGTCCATCACGGGTCCGGTGCTGCTGTGGCCGGCCCTGGTCGTGCTGGTGGTGGGGGTGCTCGGTGGTTTCCTGACCGACTATCTCCGATCACCGCCCCGCCCTAGACCGCATTAAAAGTGGACGACGCCGGGACCCCGTTCGGGATCCCGGCGTCGTCCACTGTGGGTCGCTCGGCCAGTGGTGCTGCCTACTGGGCCGGCAGCAGGGCCCGGCGCAGGGTGTCCAGCCCGACCGATCCCATGTTCAGCGCCTGGCTGTGGAAGGCCTTCAGATCGAAGTCGTCGCCTTCGGCCGCGCGACGGGCATCGCGGATCTGCTCCCAGAGACGCTGGCCCACCTTGTAGGAGGGGGCCTGACCGGGCCAGCCGAGGTAGCGGGTGAACTCGAATTGGCGCTGGCCCTCGGAGATGTCCAGGTGCTTCGAGAGGAAGTCGTACCCCTTCTCGGGGGTCCATGGGCCGGAACCCCAGCGGGAGGGCATCTCCAGCTCCAGGTGGACGCCGATGTCGAACACGACGCGGGCGGCGCGCATGCGCTGCATATCCAACATGCCCATATGGTCGCCCGGATCGGCCAGGTAGCCCAGATCCAGCATCAGGCGTTCGGCATACAGGGCCCAGCCCTCACCATGGCCGGAGACCCAGCAGGCGTTACGGCGCCAGTTGTTCAGGGTGTCCTTGCGGTACGTGGCGGTGCCGACCTGCAGGTGGTGGCCGGGAACGCCCTCGTGGTAGACCGTGGTCGTCTCGGACCAGGTGGTGAAGTCGTCCTCACCGGCGGGAACGGACCACCACATCCGGCCCGGACGGCTGAAGTCGTCGGAGGGTCCGGTGTAGTAGATGCCGCCTTCCTGGGTGGGGGCGATCATGCATTCGAGGCGGCGCATCGTTTCGGGGATCTCGAAGTGGACCCCCTCCATGGCGGCCACTGCCGCGTCGGCCTTCTCCTGCATCCACGCCTTCAAGGCTTCGGTGCCCTTGAGCTGGCGCTGCGGATCGGCGTTGAGGATCTCCTTGGCTTCGGCGATGGAGGCGCCGGCCTTGATCTGTCCGGCCACCATCTCCTGTTCGGCGATGAGCCGGTCCAATTCGGCGACGCCCCAGTCGTAGGTCTCGTCCAGGTCGATCTCGGCACCGATGAACTGCCGTGAGCACAGGGCGTAGTACTCCCGGCCCACGGCGTCCTTGGCCGGGGCGGCGGGCAGGAGTTCGGTTTCGAGGAAGTCGGCCAGGCGGGCATAGGCTGCGGCTGCCTCGGCGGCATGGGTGGATAGTTCATCGCCTAGTGTTTCCGCCGGTTCCCCGGCAGCGGTGGGTGCCTCGGCGGCGAGGGAGGTGAAGAAGCCGCCGGCCTTGGCATAGTCGCGGGTCTGCTCCATGACAATGCGGACCTGGCGCTGGGCCGCCACAAGGCCCTCGTCGCGGCTCTTGGACAGCGAGGCGATGTAGCCGTCGATGGCTGCGGAGACATTGGCGAGCCGGCCGCTGATGTGCCGCCACTGCTCGGTGGTGTCGGTGGGCATCAGATCGAAGATCGCTCGGATGTCCTGGGCCGGGCTGGCGATGTTGTTCAGCTGGGTGATCCCGGTGGCGTCGAGTTCCAGGTCGAGGCCGAGCCGTTCGCGCATGGCATCCAGAGTGATGGCATCGACGTCGTCGACCGGCTCGAGGCCTTCGAGGGCCTGGTGCGTGGTGCGGACGGCCTCGACATAGGCCTGCTGGCCGGCGGGGGAGTAGTCCGAATATCCGGTTTCGTGGCCGGGGATGCCCAGTGAGGTGGCGAAATCGGGGGCGAGGGCGATGAGGCGGTCGAAGAACCGGTCGGCGACGGCGTCGATGGCACTGGGGGCACGGGTGGCTGGAGGTGTGGCGTTCGTCATGGTGCACAGCCTAGCCGCATGTGAAGCTGGTGTTGAAGATCAGCCGCGGCCGGCGGGCGGCCCCGGGACCCCGGCTAGGAGCGTCCGCTGCGCCAGGGGCCCGGTTGGCCGGCCAGGTGACGGCGCTGCCAGGCCTGGTTGCGCATCACCTCGCGACGCGAGGTGGCGGCCTCGATGCCCTGGGGCTCCCGGGCCTCGCCGGGCAGGGCGGCCAGGACCGCGGCCAGTGCGGCCACGTCGACGTCGTCCGGGTTCCCCCGGACCACCTGGAACAGCGGCGCCGGGGTGCCGGCGTCGTTCTGATGGTCGGTGGAGCCGGTCACAGCGGGATGTTTCCGTGCTTCTTCGCCGGCAACGAGGCGTGCTTATCGCGCAGGGCCCGCAGTCCGCGCACGATCTGCGTCCGGGTGTCCGAGGGGGCGATCACGGCATCGATGTACCCCAGTTCCGCCGCCTGGTACGGGTTGAGCAGTTCGGTTTCGTAGTCGTCGATGATCTCGGTACGCCGGGCTTCGACGTCCCCGCCCTCGGCCGCGACGGCTGCCAGGTCCCGGCGGTAGAGGATGTTCACCGCGCCCTGGGCCCCCATGACCCCGATCTGCGCGGTGGGCCACGCCAGGTTCAGGTCTGCGCCGAGCTTCTTGGACCCCATGACGATGTATGCGCCGCCGTAGGCCTTGCGGGTGATGACGGTCAGCTTCGGGACGGTGGCCTCGGCGTAGGCGAAGAGGAGCTTGGCCCCGCGGCGGATGATGCCCTGGAACTCCTGGTCCTTGCCGGGCAGGAACCCCGGCACGTCCACCAAGGTCAGGATCGGCAGGCCGAAGGCGTCGCAGTGGCGCACGAAACGGGCCGCCTTTTCCGAGGCGGCGATGTCCAGCGTGCCGGCGAACTGCATCGGCTGGTTGGCCACGATCCCGATGCTGCGTCCCTCGACGCGGGCGTAGCCGATCATCACGTTCGGGGCGTAGAGCGACTGCATCTCCAGGAAGGCCCCGTCGTCGACGATGTGCTCGATGACGTCACGCATGTCGTAGGGCTGGTTCGCCGAATCGGGGATGAGCGCATCCAGGTCCAGGTCGTCCTCGGTGACCGTCAGCTCCTCCTCGAACTCCGTCGGCGGGGCCTCCGTGAGGTTGTTGGACGGCAGGTAGTCCAGTAGTTCCTTGACGAAGTCGATGGCGTCGGATTCGTCGGCGGCCAGATAGCTGGCGGTGCCGGTGTTGGCGTTGTGCTGGCGGGCCCCGCCGAGGGTCTCCATGTCCACTTCCTCGCCGGTGACCGTCTTGATGACGTCCGGGCCGGTGATGAACATGTGGCTGGTCTTGTCCACCATCACCACGAAGTCGGTCAGGGCCGGGGAGTAGGCCGCGCCGCCGGCGCAGGGCCCGAGGATCAGGGAGATCTGCGGGACGACGCCGGAGGCGTGGACGTTGTTGCGGAAGATGTCGGCGAACATCGCCAGCGAGGCGACGCCCTCCTGGATGCGGGCCCCGCCGCCGTCGTTGATCCCCACGACCGGGCAGCCGTTGCGCAGGGCGAATTCCTGGACCTTGACGATCTTCTCGCCGTTGACCTTGCTCAATGAGCCGCCGAAGACGGTGAAGTCCTGGGAGTAGACGGCCACGAGGCGGCCATCGACCGTACCGTGCCCGGAGACGACGCCGTCGCCGAGGGGGTGCTTGGAGTCCATGCCGAAGGCGGTGGAGCGGTGCACCGCCAGGGCGTCGAATTCGACGAAGGAGTCCTCGTCCATGAGCTGTTCGATGCGCTCGCGGGCGGTGTTCTTGCCGCGGGCGTGCTGCTTTTCCACCGCCTGCGGGCCGGAGGGGGTCAGCGACTGCGACTGCCGGCGCCGGAATTCGGCGATCTTGCCCGCGGTGGTGGACAGGTCGATCTGCTCGTCCGGTGCCTGGAGGCCGGTCTCGCTCATGCGGGAGACTCCCGTCTGTTTGAAAGTAGTAGGAATGGCACAACAAGCGTGCCCTCAAGGTCAGTCTAGTGACGTGCCGCGCCGTCTCGGCTGTAGGAACCCTACAAAGTCACCGCGTGGCGCTCGGGTGGTTCCGGGCAGGAAGGGCTTGTTACTGACGGGTAACCTTCGCGGGGGATTTCCCGTAGGCTGGTCCCATGACCGAGTCACCAGCACCCCAGAACCCCGTAGCCGACGCCGCCGACGGAACCCGCCCCTTCGCAGGACGTACGGTCCTGATGAGCGGTGGAAGCCGCGGCATCGGACTCGCGATCGCCCTGCAACTGGCAGCAGGCGGAGCGAACATCGCCCTGATGGCCAAGACCGCCACGGCCCATCCGACCCTCGAGGGGACCGTCTACACGGCAGCCGAGCAGATCCGGGACCACGGCGTCGGCGCCCTGCCGATCGTCGGGGACGTGCGCAACGACGACGATGTGCAGTCGGCCGCCGAGGCCACCGTCGCCGAATTCGGAGGCCTGGACATCGTCGTGAACAACGCCTCGGCGATCGACCTCTCCTCCACCGATGCCGTCTCGATGAAGCGCTACGACCTGATGCATGACATCAACGTCCGCGGCACGTTCCTGCTGTCCAAGCTGAGCCTGGATGCGCTGCGCCGTTCGTCGAACCCCCATATCCTGACCCTGTCCCCGCCGCTGAACCTGGACCCGAAATGGGCCGGTGCCAACCTCGCCTACACCATGGCCAAATACGGGATGAGCATGACGACGCTCGGCCTGGCCGAGGAACTGCGTTCGGACGGCATCGGCGTGAACTCGCTCTGGCCGGCCACGCTGATCAACACCGCGGCGATCCGCAACATGCCCGGCGGGGAGAAGCTGGTCCTGGGCGCCCGCAAGGAATCTATCGTCGCCGATGCCGCCGCCGCCATCCTGGCCCGCCCGGCGGGCGAATGCAGCGGGAACTTCTTCATCGACGAAGAGGTCCTGCGTGCCGAGGGGGTCACCGACTTCACCGGCTACAGCATGGGAGCCCCCGAGGAGTCGCTGGTCGCCGACATGTTCCTCTGAGCCGGTTCCCGGTGGCGGGCCGCCCCGTGGCGGGGCCGGCCCGCCACCGGCACCCGGACTAGGCTGGACCCCATGAACGAACCCGCCGCCCTGCGTACCCCCCTGGATGCCGAGGCCCTGCGCCGTGAACTCGTCGCCCCCGGGACCATCGCCCGGGTGGAGGTCGTGGAATCCACGGGGTCGACCAATACCGACCTGGCCGCCGCCTTCACCGCCGCCCCCGGGGAATGGCCGCAGATCAGTGTGCTGGCCACCGATTTCCAGTCCGCCGGAAAAGGACGGATGGACCGCAGTTGGCAGGCCCCTGCCCGCAGTTCCCTGGCGGTGAGCCTGCTTTTCCGCCCGGTACCCGGAGGCCGGCCCGCCACCGCCGAGACCTACGCCTGGATGTCGATGCTCTGCGCCACGGCCCTGGCCGACACCCTGCGCGAATGCGCCGGGGTCCCCGCCGAACTCAAATGGCCCAATGACGTGATCGTCGCCGGCCGCAAGGTCGCCGGCGTCCTGGCCCAACTGGTCCCCGCCCCCGGAGGGGCCGCCGTCGTCGTCGGCTCGGGGGTCAACGTCACCCTAGAACGCGAGGAACTGCCCGTACCCACCGCCACCTCGCTGCTGCTTGAAGGGGCCCGGACCGTTGACACGACCGCCCTGCTGGAGGATTACCTGCGCCGGGTCTCCGCCCTCTACACCGGGTTCCTGCGGGCCGGCGGCCGGGCGGGGGACGCGATCGACGGGGGAGCCACCTTGCTCGAACGGGTGGCCCGGTCCATGGCGACGATCGGGGCGCCCGTCAGGGCCGAACTGCCCTCGGGGGAGAGCGTGGAAGGCACCGCCGTCGGTTTGGAGCCCGACGGGGCGCTGAGCGTGCAGACGGCCGACGGGACCCTGACCGCCATCCGGGCCGGGGACGTGGTGCACCTGCGTCGCACCGACGGACGCTACGCCTGATCCGGGCCATCGGTGCTGCCGCCTAGACTTGGAACCGACGTGGGCGAGCAGGATCCACGCGAGGGAAGGGACAGCGGATGAGGCTGCGACTGGCAGAGAACGAGTGGGTGATCGTCAAGACCCGGGCGCACCGCCGTGTGTTGAACCGTCCCGCCGTCGTCTTCGTCATCCTGACCGCACTGAGCGCCTTCGCCCTGGGCACCCTGACCCGCAACGACCTGCCGGAGGCCGTGGAGCAGACCGTCCCGTTGCTGCAGGTGGTCATCCCGATCGTGGCCGCGGTGCTCCTGCTGGCCTGGTGCATCATCCCGGTGGTTCGATGGAGACGGACGCTGGTCTTTTTGACCAACGAACGGATCGTGGTGCGCCGGGGGGCCGGGGCCAGGAACCAGTGGGAGTTGCCGCTGGCCTTCGTACGGACCCTGAAGACCAGCCAGAAACTCGTTGAACGGGCGAGCGGCTCGGGGGCCCTGGTGTTGGAGACCGCCAACGGGCCGGTACGCATCCCGCATCTGCCGCGGATCGAACGCGTCAGGGAGCTGGTGGTGACCACCATTGAGCGTTTACCCAGATCCATGGGGTTCGATGGTGTAGAAATTGGTACGGAGGAACACGTGGATGGGATCGGACATGGATGATGGGCAGGACGCCGGTGGTCAGCGGGCGGAAAGCGCCCCGACACCGGGACGGGAGCCCCTGCCCAGAACCGCGGCCCTCCCGATCCTGCCCCCGGCGCCCTGGCAGCGGGCCGGGGAAACCGGCCCCGGGCAGGAGCCGGCCGACCCCGAAGCGGTGGAGCCGGTCACCGACCGGGCGGATCCGGAAAGTGCCGACCTGGAACCACCCGATCACGGTTCGACGCCGACCGGGACGTCCACCGGGAGCCTGCCGCAGCTGAGCCCCGATGCCGGCCCGGAAACCCGGGCCCTGCCGCTGGCCCAGGCGTTGGAACGCGAAAAGGTCAAGGAATCCGCCCAGGACCTGGAGAAGCTGTTGCTCGGGGCCAAACGCACCATGCGCCGTCGCGAGGCGGCCGCCGCGGCGGGGATCTCGCTGCTCAGCGCCCGCAAACTCTGGCGCGCCCTGGGCTTCCCCAACCTCGGGGACGACGACGTCGCCTTCACCGAGGTGGACCTGGAAGCCTTGCGCACGATCGTGGGCAACGTGCGCAGTTCGGTGCTGACCGAGGAGGCCGCGGTCTCCATCACCCGGTCGATCGGGCAGATGACCGACCGGATGGTCGTTTGGCAGATCGAGGCACTGGTGGAGGACATGGTCCAGAACCAGGGGGTCAGCGACCCCGAAGCCCGGCGACGGTTGGTGGACCGCCTCCCGGATCTGGTGGATCCGCTGGAGAAGCTCCTGGTCTATTCCTGGCGCCGCCAGCTGAACGCTGCGGTCCACCGGTTGGGGGTCCGCGCCGAAACGGGGCTGGCCTCCAGCGAAGAGGGCCGCGACGGCAGCGAGGACGACGCCCCGTTGCCGTTGGCCCGCGCCGTAGGCTTCGCGGACCTGGTCTCCTACACCTCGCTGTCGCGCCGGATGAACGAACGCACGCTGGCCCAGACCGTGCAGCGCTTCGAGAACAAATGCGCCGAGATCATCTCCATCGGTGGGGGACGGCTGGTCAAGACCATCGGCGACGAGGTCCTCTTCATCGCCGAGACCCCGCAGGCCGGGGCCCAGATCTCGCTGACCTTGGCCACCGAATTCGCCGACGACGACTTCCTGCCCAAAGCGAGGGTCTCCATCGTCTGGGGGCGCATCCTCTCCCGGCTGGGTGATGTCTACGGGCCCACCGTGAACCTGGCCTCGCGGCTGACGGCGCTCGCGGACCCCGGCACCGTCTGGACCGATTCGGTCACCGCGGGCACCCTGGAAGGCGACGACCGCTTCGTCCTGGACCCCCAACCGACCACGCAGGTCCGTGGTTTCGGGGACATCAACCCCGTGGTCCTGTCCATGGGGGAGGGCGCCGGGCTGGTCCTGGACTGAGCCCGCCCGCCCCGGGATGGGGAGTTCTCCCCATGGGCCGGATTTCCTCCATCGGTTAGGATCTAGGGTGGCTGGTTCTGCTTCCCGCTGGGGGCCGAACAAAATCTGACGTTGATGAGGAACTACACGTATGTCCCGATGGGGTGCGAATCCGGGCAAAAGCACGGGTTTCAAGGTGGCAGCCGTGTCAGCGGTCTCCGCCTTGGCGATCACCGGGGCCGTCATCTATCCGGGATTCAAGACCGCTGACGTCGATCTGAACGACGGCGGCGTCTGGGTGGTGAACAAGGAACTCAACAAGGTCGGACACCTCAACTACGAGTCCAAGGTGCTCGACGGCGGGGTGCTGACCCCGTTGCCCGATTACGATCTCGAGCAGGATGCCGAGCATGTCTTCGTGCGCAACCTCGACCAGGGCGCCTTGACCACGATCGACCCGGCGATGGTCCAGTTCGCCGACGACAACGCCCTGCCTGCCAACTCCTCCTTCTCCTACGGTTCCGGGGTCGTTTCGGTCACCGACGCCGACCACGGCATCGTCTATGCCACCGCCACCGAGCACCTCGGGTCCTTCGCCTCCCAGGACACCCCTCCGTTGCTCGATGCCAAGGGCCAGGTCCTCACCGCCGTCGGCGCCGACGACACGGTATGGGCCGTCGACGTCGAGGCGCAGAAGTTCTTCAGCTGGGTCCCGGAATCGGACGGCAGCTTCACCCAGGACAGCGAACAGGACGTCGAGGCGCTCGGGGATGCCTCCGCGGCACAGCTCAGCGTCGTCGGGGACACCGCGGTGCTCTTCGACGAGAAGACCGGACGGGTCACGATGTCCACGGGCAAGACCAGCACCGTCGTGGACCCGGAGGGGGGCCAGCTCCAGGCCCCCGGACCCGATACCGACCATGCGGTGATCGCCCTGGGCAATAAATTGGCGGATGTCCCGCTGGGAGGAGGGGACGCCGACTACCTGCCATTGGAAGCCGGCGGGACCGCCATCCAGCCGGTCAGGGTCGGGGAGTGCACCTACGCCGCCTGGCAGTCAAGCGCCCAATACGTGCGCGATTGCGACGACGACTCCCAGGACGTGAACCGGCAGGTGCCCGATCTGCCGGCCGGCTCGGATCTGCAATTCCGGGTCAACCGCGACGTCGTCGTGCTCAACGACGTCACCTCCGGCCAGGTGTGGCTGGTCAACGACGGCATGCAGATCGTCAGCAACTGGAGCGATCTGGAGCCGCCCAAGGGCAAGGGCGAGGCGAAGAAGGAGGACTCCAAGGAGGTCACCGACGCCATCGAACTGCCCAACCGGACCGAGAAGAACAAGAAGCCCATCACCAAACCCGACTCCTTCGGCGTCCGGGCAGGACGCACCACGGCCCTTCCGGTGTTGTTCAACGACGTCGACCCCGACGGCGACCTGCTGACCGCTTCGTTGGAAGGCAAGCAGCCCACGATGGGCACCCTGCAGCAGATCAACGACGGCACCGGGTTCCAGATGGTCGTCCCCGAGGACGCCACCGGCAGCACCTCCTTCACCTACCGGGCCAATGACGGCCGGGGCGGCGAGGCGACGGAAAAGGCCACCGTACGGGTCGTCCCCGAGGACGAAAACCACAAACCCAGCCAGGAACGGGTCACCACGCTCCGGGTCCAACAAGGCGAATCGGTCACCCAGAACATCCTGAGCGACTGGATCGACCCCGACGGCGACGACCTCCAGCTGCTGGGCGGTTCCAGCGATGACAAGGACGTCATCCGCGTCCGCCCCGATGGCGCCTTGACCTTCCAGGACAACGGCAAGAAGGCCGGCCGCAAGGAAATCACCGTGCAGGTCTCCGATGGGCGCGAGGGCGCCCAGGGGCGTGTCGTGGTGGAGGTCCTGCCCAAATCGGCGACCCCGCCGGTGACCGCGACCGACCATGTGACGGCGAACGTCGGCGAGGAGGTGACGTTCTCCCCGTTGAAGAACGACGCCGATCCCGGCGGGGCGGAGCTGCGCCTGGCCACCGTCGAATCGGTCAACGGCGTGGACGTGGACAGCAACCCCGACACCGGCACGGTCACCATCCGCGGGGAACGCACCGGGACCTTCTATGCCAAATACGTGGCCACCAACGGCCCGGCCAGTGCCCCCGGACTGGTGCGCATCGACATCAAGGATCCCGAGCAGAACTCCGGCAACCCGGTCGCCGTCCGCGATGTGGCGCTGCTGCCGGCGGGCCAGGACGTGCTGGTGAACGTGCTGGGCAACGACTCCGACCCTGCCGGGGGGGTCCTGGTCCTCACCGGGGCCGAAGCCCCCGACGACGCGCCGTTCACCGTCTCGGTGGAACGCAACAGCTTCGTGCGGATCACCGATGTGCGTGGACTGACCGAACCGATGAAGGTCCAGTACACGGTCTCCAACGGCAGCGGGGTCTCCACCGGGGAGATCAACGTGATTCCCGTTCCGGCACCACCCAAACTCGATCCGCCCCGACCGAACACCGACGACGTCGTCGTCCGGGCCGGTGACGTGGCCACGGTCGATGTGCTGGAGAACGACCTGCACCCCAACGGCGCGGATCTGACCCTGCTCCCCGAACTGAAGGAAGCCGACGACCTGGGAGCGGGATCGCTGATCAGCGTCGCCGATGACACCGTCCGTTTCCGTGCCGGTGAATTCGACGGCAAACCACATAACGTCTCGGCCGTCTATACCGTGGCCGGACCCGACGGGCAGGAAGCCAACGCCCGGGTGAACTTCCACGTGAAGCCGGTGGACGTGGCCGATAACGCCCCGCCCTCACCCGAACAGATCGTCGGACGGGTCTTTGCCGGCGGGACCACCGCCATCGCGGTCCCGTTGGGCGGAATCGACCCCGATGGGGACTCGGTGACGCTCGTCCAGCTCGGGGGTGCCCCGAAGCTGGGCTCGGCGAAGGTCAAGGGCTCGGCGATCGAATACACGGCCAGCAAGAACTCCAGCGGTACCGACGTGTTCTCCTACGTCGTTGAAGACCGGTTGGGGGCCCGGGCGACGGGCACCGTCATGGTCGGCGTCGCCCCGCTGTCCAACACCAATAATCCGCCGGTGGCCGTGAACGATTCCATCACGGTGCGTCCCGACCGGCCCGTGGCCGTGGACGTCATGGACAACGACACCGATCCGGACGGCGACCAGATCACCCTCATCGACGATCTGCAGACCTCCAACGGCGTCGACGCGAAGGTCTCCAACGGGCGGATCGTGGTGACCTCCCCGAAACAGAAGGGCTCCTTGTCCGTCAGGTACAAGATCACCGATGGTCGGGGCGGGACCGCCAGCGCCACGTTGACCGTCGAATCGGATCCCGAAGCCAAGCTGCTGGCCCCGATCGCCCGCGACGATCATGCCTCGATGCAGGAGGTCGTCGGCAAGGACGACGTCACCCTGCCCATTCTCGAGAACGACGAGGACCCCGATGGGCGCATCGACGATCTGAAGGTCACCCTGCCGGATGAGCCGGCCACGGCCCACGTCACCAAGGACAACCAGCTCAAGGTCAAGCTCGGCGACGACTCCCAGGTCATCGCCTACACGATCACCGACCAGGACGACCTGTCTTCCACGGCCTTCGCCATCGTCCCGGGCGTCGGCGGCGCGCGGCCGGTGCTGCGCAGTGACAAGCCCCAGGAAGTGATGGCCGGGGAGAGCCTGAAACTCGATCTCGAAGATCTGGTCCAGGTCCGCGACGGCCACCGGCCCCGGTTGACCGATGAATCCAAGGCCTCCTCGGTTCCGGAGAACGACGGGGAACTGGTCCGCTCGGCCACGGAACTCACCTTCAAGGCCGCCGAGGACTATTCGGGCCCCGCCTCGGTGACCGTGGAGGTCACCGACGGGTCCGGGCCCGACGACCGCGATGGCCTGGACAGCATGATCTCCATCCCGATCAAGGTGCTGCCGCGTCCGGAGGACAACGAACCTCCGACGATCCAGTCCAATTCGCTCGACGTGGCCCAGGGGGAGGACCCTGCCCGGTTGGATCTGAGCCAGATCGCCAGCGACCCCGACGAGGACGAGCTGGAGTTCTCCGTCGGGGAACAGGACCTCGAGGGGGTGGAGACCCAACTCGTGGACGGCCACTTCCTCACCGCTTCCGCCGACGTGAAGACCCCCAAGGGCACCCAGGGATCGGTGAAGGTATCGGTGACCGACGGGCACAACGACGCGGTCTCGGCGAACATCACCTTGAACGTGCTCGCCTCCACCCGTGAACTGCCCGATGCCGTGGACGACACCGTCAAGGACGCGCACCAGGGCAGGACCGAGACGGTCCCGGTCCTGGAGAACGACCACAACCCGTACGCGGACCAGGGCCCTCTGGAGATCATCAGCGTCACCGGCGAAGAGGGCGAGGGCACGGCGGAGATCCGCGGCGACCAGCTGGCCATCACCCCGGCCGAGGACTTCGTGGGGACGTTGCGCGTCCTCTATACGATCGGGGACATCACCGAGGACCCGGACCGCCAGGTCAACGGCACGGTGACCCTGAACGTCAAGGGCAAACCCGAGGCCCCCGGCCTGCCGCTGGTCGAATCCACCGGTGATTCCAAGGCCGTGCTGAGTTGGGATGCCCCGTCCAACAACGGCTCTCCGATCGAGTCCTATACGGTGACCGGCGACGGCGTGGAGCAGAACTGCGACACCACCACCTGCACGATCACCGGGCTGGAGAACGACCACGTCTACAACTTCTCCGTGACCGCCACCAACGCGGTGGGCGAATCAAGTGCCTCCGCGTCCTCGGCCGATGCCCGGCCCGATGTCGAACCGGAGCAGCCGGCCGCACCGAACAGCACCTCGGGGGACGAGCAGGCGACGGTGAACTGGGACAAGCCGGTCAGCCACGGCTCGGCGGTGACCAGCTACACGCTGGAGATCTCCCCGGCACCGGCCACCGGGGTCAGCCAGGTCACCGGGGTCACCGGGACCAGCCACACCTGGAAGGGCCTGAAGAACGGGGTCTCCTACCAGTTCCGGGTCAGGGCGGTGAACAAGGCGGACAAGCCTTCGCAGTGGAGCAGCTATTCGGCCTCGGTGATCCCTGCAGGCAAGCCATTCCAACCCAACGCCCCCGTCGCGGTCCGTGCCGATTCGGCGGTCAACGGCGGGGTGGTCGACGTGAGTTGGAAGGCCCCCGGGAACAACGGGGCACCCATCCAGGGCTACACGCTGAAGGTGAAGGAGGGAGGATCAACGGTCAAGACCATCGGGGGGATCTCCTCGGGGACCACCCAGCAGACGGTCACCGGCCTGAAGACCACCGGGTCCTACAGCTTCTCCGTCACGGCCGAGAACAAGGTCGGCACCTCGCCGGCCAGCGGCAAGTCCACGGCGGTCACGCCCTATGGCCGGCCCAAGTCCATCGGCAAACCCACGGCCCAGGCCACGGGAACGAACAACAAGGTCAAACTCTCCTTCAAGAAGCCGGGAGCCAACGGCTCATCCATCACCGGCTACCAGTACTCCACCGACGGAGGCTCCTGGAAGAAGCTCGGCGGCCCCGGTTCGGTCGTGACCACCAACAAGAACGGGGCCTCCCACTCGTGGCGGGTCAGGGCGCTCAACGCGGCAGGGGCCGGGGACGCGAGCCCCGGCTCGAACAGCACCAGTTCCTACGGCCCGCTGCGCGACGGCGGCGGACGGTCGAAATCGAACACGAAGGATTCGATCTCCTTCAAATGGAACGGGAAGGCCGATTCCTACGCCAACGGCCGCAAGGCAACGCTCAAGGCATCGATCGATGGCGGGGTGGGGGCGGTGAACGCCGGCCAGGGCCGCCATAGGATCGGGAGCCTGGATCAATATAAGAAACAGACCCGGACCCTGACCATCACGGCCACGGATACCGAAGGACAGAAGAAGAGCTGGACGGTCAAGGAAACGTCGAAGGCAGAGAAGAAGCCGGAGCCGACCAAACCATCGGTCAAGCTGGTCTCGGGTAAGCCGGTCTCGGATCCACGGTGCAACCAGGAATGCTACATGTTGAAGGTCGAACTGAAGGAATTCACCGGCAAATATGCGGGAACCTGGACGGCCAATTGTCACGACGACGGCGGCAGCAACCGGTTCAACGACTACCAGTCGAAGGTGACGGTCGACGGAAAGAAGACCAAGGAACTCACCTGTTTCCACGGGGCCAACCACCAGATGCCGATCTCGGTGGAACTCTTCAAAGGCAATCTGACCGTCTGGTCGGACGAGGTGACCACATGGCCGAAGAAATAGCAGGACCGCCACCCCACCGTCGAGCAGGAACAGCAAGCGAGGACCCACGAAAATGACAATGACCAACGAACAGGCCGAATGGTTTGCCGGTACCTTCGAGAAACTGGTGGCCAATATCGGTCAGGCCATCCTGGGCAAACCCGAGGTGATCAAATTGATCCTCACGGCCATGCTCTCCGAAGGCCATGTGCTGCTCGAGGACGCCCCGGGCACCGGCAAGACGATGCTGGCCAGGTCGTTGGCCGCCACCGTGCAGGGCTCCAATTCGCGGATCCAGTTCACCCCCGACCTGCTGCCCTCGGATGTCACCGGCATCACGATCTACGACCAGAAGAGCCAGCTCTTCGAGTTCCACCAGGGGCCGATCTTCGCCAACATCGTGCTGGCCGACGAGATCAACCGTGCCTCGCCGAAGACCCAGTCGGCACTGCTGGAGGTCATGGAGGAGGCCCGCGTGAGCATCGACGGGACCACCTACACCCAGGAGCGGCCCTTCATGGTGATCGCGACCCAGAACCCGATCGAGCAGGCCGGGACCTACCGGTTGCCCGAAGCACAACTGGACCGCTTCCTGATCAAGACCTCCATCGGCTACCCGGACCGCGCCTCCACGGTGGACCTGCTCTCCGGCTCCTCCACCCGGGACAGGTCGCTGGCCCTGAAACCGCTGATCACCACCAGCGCCATCGCCGACATGGCCGATCTGGCAACCAGCACGCATGTCGACGAGTCCGTGTTGAACTACATTGCCGAACTCACCGAGCAGACCCGTGAGGCCGAGGAGACCCGGTTGGGTGTCTCGGTCCGTGGCGCCCTGGCCATGGTCCGTGCCGCCAAGGTCTGGGCCGCCTCGGAGGGACGGAACTACGTGCTGCCCGACGACGTGAAGGAACTCGCCCCCTACGTGTGGACGCACCGGTTCGTGATGGACCCCGAAGCAGAGTTCGCCGGGGCCACCCCGGAGTCCGTCCTGGCCCGCATCCTGTCCGTGACCGCGGCACCGCAGCAGCGCGCCGACGCCGATTCCCGCGCCTAGCCCGGTCCGGAAGGCAGATACCCCAGCATGAGCACCCCGACTCAGGACTCCGGCCGCCGGTCCGCCCGGACCCGGTCCTCCCGGTTCCCCGGCGCCGCCGGATGGTTCCGGCGCCGGCGTGGGCCCGGCAGCCCGCGCCGGGCCCGGCCCACGGCAGCAAGGCGTTCCCGCCTGCATCCGGCGTCCCTGTCGGCCCAGATCGGCCAGCTCATCAAACTCGAGGTCCAGCCGCTCTGGCAGCGGCTGAGCGGGTGGGTCCGGCCGAAGATCGAACCGGCCACCGAGGTGGTCAGCCCGCTGGGGTGGCTGCTGGCCGCCGTCGTGCTGGTCCTGGCGTTGCTGGGAGGGATGTTCGGTTGGCAGGAAGCCAGGATCGCCGCCCTCATGGGGGCCCTGCTCCTGCTGCTGGCCATCGCCTTCATCCTGGGCCGTTCGGTCTTCCGGGTCAGCCTGGACCTGAACCGGACCCGGGTGGCCGTGGGGGACCGGGCCGTGGGCGGGCTGGAAGTGCAGAACGCCTCGGGCAAGACCCTGCTTCCGGTGTCCATGGAACTGCCGGTCGGGACCTCCACCGCATTCTTCAGGATCCCGCGGCTGGCGTCCGAGGCCGCCCACGAGGAACTGTTCACCATCCCCACCCACCGCCGGGCCGTCATCGCCGTCGGCCCGGTGCGGTCCATCCGGCAGGATCCGTTCGGGCTACTGCGCCGTCAAGTGAAGTGGACCGAGGAACAGGACCTGTTCGTCCACCCGGCCACCACGGCCCTGGGCGGGACCAGCTCCGGGTTCATCAAGGACCTGGAAGGGGAACCGACCCGGGTGCTGTCCTCCTCGGACGTCTCCTTCCATGCCCTGCGCGACTATGTCCCGGGGGATGACCGGCGCCATATCCACTGGAAGACCACCGCGCGCACCGGCGAGCTGATGATCCGCCAATTCGAGGAGACCCGGCGCTCCCATCTGGCCATCGCCCTGTCCACGAACACCGCGGAGTACGCGGCCCCGGACGACTTCGAACTCGCGGTCTCGGCGGCCGCCTCGATCGGGCTCCAGGCGGTCCGCGAGCAGCGGAACCTCTCGGTGGTGACCCAGACCGGACCGTTGCGGACCGAGACCGGACGGAACCTGCTCGACGACTGCACCCGGGTGGAGGCCAGGCCCCGGCGCAGCGATCTGATCGACCTCTCACGCACCACCAATGATGCGGTCCCCAACGCCTCGGTCTTCTTCCTGGTCACCGGCACCGTGGCGACCCCGGGGCAACTGCGCCAGGCCAGCACCCATGTTCCCGTGGGCGTCCGGGCCTTCGCGGTGCGCTGCGGCACCGGACAGGAACCGGCCCGGGCAACCATCGGGGACCTGACGGTGATCACCGTCGGTCAACTCAGCGAGCTGCCACTGATCCTGCACCAGGTGGCCTCATGAGCGCCCCCGCCTCCTGGCGCGCCCACCTGCCCTCCGCCCACCGCGCCATCGACGCCGTGGTCCTGCTCGTCTGCCTGGGGCTGGGCGTGCTGGGCTTGCATGCCGCGTTCGGCGGCGATGTCCACTACCTGCTGGCCGGGATCGGTGGCGTGGTGCTCGGGTTGGTCCTGGCGCACGTCATCGTCCGCTACCGCTGGGGGTTCCTGTCTGCGGCGGGCGTCGGCATCGCGGTATACCTGATCGCCGGAACGCCCTTGGCGACCCCCACCGAAGCCACGTCCGGGTTCCTGCCCAATTTCGAATCACTGCGCACCCTGCTGGCCGGCGTCGTCCTGTCCTGGAAGGACGTGCTCACCGTCGCCCCGCCGGTGGGCCTGCGGGCGGGCATGCTGGTGGTCCCGTTCCTCAGCGCCTACGTCACCGCCCTGCTCGCCGGATTGCTGGCCTGGAGGTTCCGTTCACCGTTCTGGGCCACGATCCCGGTCGCCGTGATGTTCATCGTGGGCATCATCTTCGGGACCCGGGACGTGCCGTTGCCGTTGCTGCGCGGGCTGGTCCTGGTCATGGCGCTGGTCTGCTGGTTGGCCTGGCGCCGGCAGGTGGATCGTGCCGCGGGGCTGGACCAGCCGGCAGGGCACGACGGCGGCTCCGGCTCCACCATCCGGCCGGGTCTGCGTCGGATCGGCTCCGGGGCCGTGGTCCTGATGGTCGCCGGTGGGCTGACGGCCATCGCCTCCCCGGCGTTGGACGGCGGGCCATCCCGACAGGTACTGCGCGACGCCGTCGTCCCCCCGGTGGACCTGTATGACTACCCGAGCCCGTTGATGAGCTTCCGCAACTATGCCAAGGACAATGCCGACGAACCGCTGCTTTCGGTGACCGGGCTGCCCGAGGGCCAACGGGTCAGGTTGGCGGCGCTGGACAGCTACGACGGCATGGTGTTCGACGTCGATCCGCGCTCGGGCGGGAACTTCACCCCCGTCGGGGACGTCGGGCAGGTCAATTCCTCCGCCGCCGAGGACCCGTTGCGGTCCCGCGGGTCACTGGACATCACCATCGAGGGATACCACGGGGTCTGGCTGCCTGCCGGCGGCAAGCTCCTGGGCCTGGACGTGGCCGGGGAACGCTCCGAGGAACTGGCCCGTTCGCTGTTCTACAACGACGACGCCGAAACCGCGCTGTCGACCACCGGTCTGCGCACCGGGGATTCCTATACGGCGGCGGTGGAGTACCCGGTGCAGATCGATAGGAAGAAGCTGCAGGACTACGGACTCTCCGACGTGACGATGCCCAAGCTGGCCAATGTCCCGCAGGTCGTTTCGGGCAAGGCCGCGGAGATGGCCGGGGACGAAAAGACCGGGGTGGAACGTGCCGCGGCGATGGAGGGGATCCTGCATGAGACGGGATACTTCTCCAACGGCAAGGAAAACGAGGTACCCAGCCTCTCGGGCCACGGGGCGGCGCGGATCGCCTCCTTGCTCGATGCCGACTCGATGATCGGCGACGACGAACAATACGCGGCGGCCATGGCCCTGATGGCCCGGGACCAGGGCATGCCGGCCCGGGTGGTGATGGGGTTCTACCCGGAGAAGTACGATCCGGCGGGCACCGTGCAGATCAAGGGCGAGGACGTCCACGCCTGGGTGGAGATCGAGTTCGAGAATGTCGGGTGGGTGGCGTTCACCCCCACCCCGGACAAGGACAAGGAACCGACCCCGCCGCAGCAGGAACCCCAATCGGTTCCGCAACCCCAGGTGCTCCAGCCGCCCCCACCGCCGCAGGACAAGGCGAAGCTTCCCCCCGAGACGGCTCCCGATCCGCAGGACGCGGACGATTCCAACGAGGAGTTCTGGGCCTTCTGGGGTCCGATCCTCACGGTCACGTTGAGCATCGTGATCCCCCTGTTCATCCTGATGCTTCCGTTGCTGGTGGTGGCCTTCCTGAAGCTGCGCCGGCGCAAACGCCGGTTCGGAACCGGTGGGCCGGGAAACCGGTTGAGCGGTGGCTGGAACGAGGTCATTTCCCTGGCCACGGACCTGGGGGCCCGCCCCGAGTCCTCGGGCACCCGCCGGGAGAACGCCAGGGCGTTGGGCCGAGGCTTCCCCGGCACGACGGAGACCACCACCGAATTGGCCCACCGGGCCGATGCCGCGGTCTTCGGATCCGCGGTGCCCACCGAGGCCCAGATCGTCGATTACTGGAACCTGGTCGATGAGCAACTTGCCGGCATGAGTTCCTCGGTAGGATTCTGGGGGCGCATGAGAGGCAAGTACTCCCCGCGATCACTGGTCCTCGATGCCACGGCCCGCATCAACGCCCGCCGGGCCCAACGCGGGTCAGGGCAGCAAGATATCCGTACAGTAGAAACCCCCGAGGAAAAGGAGTAGCCGGTGGCCCAGAACCTGAACCTGGCCAACGCCGTGGCCGCGAAACGACTGGTTGCCGGTCTGCTGGACATCGTTCCGGTGCTCCTGGCGATGATGATCTACTTCAGCGCCACCTCCTCCACGTTCAGTGGGGCCGGCTACCTCAGCACCGGCGAGCTCCTCGCCGAGACGGCCACCGTCTCGATGGTCCTGACCGTCTTCGTCCTGGCCTACGCGGTGGTCCTCTGGGGCTGGGAAGCGGGCACGGGCAAGACCCCTGGCAACCTGGCACTGGGCCTGCGCACCGCCGACGAGGACGGTTTCGCCCCCGGCTGGGGCAAGGTCTTCATTCGCCGTGCCCTGGTGTGGATCTCCGGGATCGTCCCCGTGGTGGGCCCGATCATCATGCTGCTCTCCAACCTCTGGGATCCGAACCACCAGCGCCAGGGCTGGCACGACAAGGCCGCCCACACCCTGGTGGTCGACGTGAACCAGGGGCGCAACCCGTTGCTGACCGGTGGCCTCTTCGGCCCCTCGGCCTTCGCCCCCGGAGGAGTCACCGCCCCCGGCCAGCCCGGACATCCCGACTACGGTTCCGGCCAGGCGGAGTGGCCGGCCCTGGCCCAGGAGACGGCCGGTGGCCCGATCACCGGGGTCCCCGGAATGAACCCGCAGCCATCGGGGGCGGCTTCCGCCGCCGCGGCCGGTCCGCCCGGGCCCCGCGCCCCGATGCCGGCCCCCGCTGCTGCCCCACCGGCAGCCGTTCCGGCAGCACCGCCCGCCGCCGCCCCGCCGGCCCCCGAACCAGTGGCCCCGGCCGCGGGTGGGGAACCCGTCGGTGTGGATGAGGACGAGGCCGAGTACACCCAACTGCGGTCGGCGGCCGTGGCCCAGGCGGTCCACGGGGCCCGCCTGCGCTTCGACGACGGCCAGATCATGGTGCTGGAATCCACGGCACTGGTCGGCCGCAACCCCGCAGCCCAGGACGGGGAGGACGTCGCCGAACTGTTCAACTACGCGGATATGGGCCGTTCGGTCTCCAAAACGCATTTGCATCTGGCCGCCGATAGTTCGGGGCTCTGGGTGACGGACCGCAACTCGACCAACGGCTCGGGCATCACCGGGACGGACGGAATCCGGAAGCCCCTGGCTGCCGGCCAGTCCCAGCATGCCGAGTATGGTGAAACCGTGTACTTCGGCGACCGTTATTTCGTAGTGAGCCCCGCATGAGCGGGGCGGTTCCCCGACCCTCCGACGGCCAGGTGGCCTTGGAGGTCGGGTTGGCCAGTGATCGTGGACTGCGTCGTCCGCTCAACGAGGACTCCGTGCTGGCCGAACGGCACCTTTTCGCGGTGGCCGACGGCATGGGCGGGCACGAGGCGGGAGAGGTGGCCAGTAGCATCTGCGTGGCCACCTTCGCGCAAGGGCAGGAGGCTGCAGGTGACTGGCTGACGCCGGAGGATCTGCAGCAGTTCATGGTCTCGGCCGATCTGGCGATCCGTGAGGCGGCAGCATCGCGTGCCGGCACCACGGTGACCGGGGCCGCCCTGGTCCGCCAGGGGGAAGCGGTGTATTGGTTGGTCTTCAACGTCGGGGACTCGCGGACTTATCTGCTCTCCGGCGACCAGTTCCGCCAGGTGACCGTGGACCACTCCGAGGTCCAGGAAATGGTTGACCGGGGGGAGATCACCGCCCAGGAGGCACTGACTCATCCCCGCCGCAACGTCATCACCCGGGCGTTGGGTACCGGGGAGGACAGCGAAGCCGATTTCTGGATGCTCCCGGCCCGGCCCGGGGACCGGCTCCTGATCTGTTCGGACGGGCTCACGAACGAAGTCGGTGACGGGGCGATCCGCGATGTGCTGCTGGCCCGGACGCCGGCCCAGATCGCCGTCGATGACCTGTTGCAGGCAGCGCTGCGCTCCGGCGGCCGGGACAACATCTCCTTGGTCATCGTCGATGTGGAACTCGAACACGACGACGACGAGTTCACCGATACCGCACCGCGGGACGCGATCGAAAGCGACCACACCCAACCGCGCCCGGAGGATGAGGGGCAATGAGCATGCGGATCACCTACATCCCCGGCCCCTGGTGGGCGCTGGTGCGGGGTGGCCATCTGGTACTGCTGCCCGAAGACACCGACCCGGAACACCTCGACCACCTCTGGCAGGCACTCGAGGGCACGCCCGGGGTGGAATCCCTGCTGTCGGCGGTGCTCTCGGCCCGGGGGTTGGCCCTGACGGGGATGGCCCCGTTCGGGATCATCAGCCTGGAAAACGATGTGCATACGATCCTGCGCGGCCCGGTCTCGATGGCTGCCGAAGGCCGTGAACTGAGCACCCATGTCAATGGTCTCGGCGTCACCACCTGGATGGAACGTCGCATCCCGAACCAGGAGAGCCTCAGCCTGGCCCTCGATGACGTACTGCGCCAGAACGACGGCGACGAACTGCATTGGGTGCCGATCGTGGAGGGAATCGTCCCCTTCGGTCGCCTGCAGGTCGAACTCCCCACCGATGCCCCGGGAAACATCGAGCCGCTCTCGGCCCCGGAACAGGACGAGAGGCCAGGGGAACCAACCGAAACCGGGCCCGCGATCGAGGCCGCTGCCGCCCCCGCGGACGATGACCAGGCCGATCCGGAGACCGCAGCAGCGGTGGAACCCAGTGCCGCTGCGGAAACTGAACCAGCCGCGGAACCCGAAGCCGAGCAGGACCCCGAGGCGGAGGCGGATACGATCGGTGCGTCGGAGCCGGCGGACCCGCAGGAGCGGGGCGCCGACGCTGCGGAGGAGGTCGTCTCGGCCGAGGAGGCCGACGAAACGAACACCGTCCTGTCCCCGGCCGCCCGCGAAGAGGCCTCCGAGGAACCGGTCGCCGAAGCAACCCCGGAGGGACCGGTGACCGCGGAACCGGAATCCGAGGAGCGGGTATCAGATGACACCATCGCCGGTCCCCATTCAGACGAGGACCAACCGGATCCCGAAGCACTCATCGACGCCGTCCCCTGGCTGGCAGCGGCACGGGCCCAAGCCCGCCCCGAAGCCACCGAAACCCAGGAATCCGACGAACCCGAGGCCGGCGCCGATGACCTGCCGACCATCACCTCGGCACCCGGCCGCACGGAAACCCCTGCGCCGCCCGCTGCCGATGAAGAGGCGACCGCGGCACCTTCCTGGGGCGACCACGACGGCAACACGGTGATGCGCGGGGACCTGCCCACCGAGGCGATCCCGGCGACGCCCCGGGGCCCGGCCACGGAACAACCGGCGACCGGACCGCTGGTCCTGGGACGGCTCTGCTCCGCAGGGCATGCGAACCCGCCCACCTCTTCAACCTGCGGAGTCTGCGACGGCCCGTTGGGGGATGACCCCACCGATGTGGCCCGGCCCTCGCTGGGCCGGATGGTCATCTCCGACGGCGATGTCGTCGAGCTGGACCGTCCCGCCGTCGTCGGTCGCCAGCCGACCATCACCCGTTCGGTGAGCGAATCCATGCCGCGGGTCGTGCACGTGAAAAGCCCCAGCGGGGACATCTCCCGGTCCCATCTGGAAGTCCGGCTCGAGGGATGGCACGTCATGCTGGTGGACCTCAAGGCCACCAACGGCACCTTGCTGGTGCGCCAGGGCATGCCCCCGCGCCGACTCGGTCAGGGGGAACAGCTGATGCTGCTCGACGGGGACATCGCCGATTTGGGGGACGGGGTCTCATTGCGCTTCGAGGGCCTGCTGTGAGCGGGAAGCGTCCGCCGGCGCCCCCACCGTCGATCGAGGGCTTCGAATACCTGAACCTTCTGGGATCCGGTGGGTTCTCGGATGTGTACCTCTACCAGCAGGACCGGCCGCGCCGGAAGGTGGCCGTGAAGGTCCTGCTGTCGGACCTGAAGACCGAAAGTGCCCGCAAACGCTTCGAATCCGAAGCCAACCTGATGGCCCAACTGTCGTCACACCCCTACATCGTGACGATCTTCGAAGCCGATATCACCGCCGAAGGCCATTCGTATCTGGCCATGGAGTATTGCTCCCGACCGAGCCTGGACGTCCGCTACCGGCGAGCCCGGCTCGGCGTCGACGAGGTCCTGTCGCTGGCCATCCAGGTCGCTTCGGCCGTGGAGACCGCGCACCGTGCCGGCATCGTCCACCGTGACATCAAACCCGCGAACATCCTGGTCACCGACTACAACCGGCCGGCCCTGACCGATTTCGGTATTTCCGGAACCACCGATGCGCTGGACGATGAAGCCGGATTATCGATTCCCTGGTCACCGCCGGAGGCCTTTGCCGGAGGCTCGCCCAACGGCGTGCGCATGGACGTCTGGTCCCTCGGGGCGACGATCTACACGCTGCTGGCCGGCCGTTCACCCTTCGTGCGGTCGGGGGCCGATAACTCCCAGCGTGAACTCATCTCGCGGATCACCACCGCCCCGTTGGCCTCGCTGAACCGTCCGGATGTGCCCCCGACCCTGGAACAGACGCTGGCCACCAGCATGGCCAAGAGCCCCGGGGCCCGTTTTGAATCCGTCCATGACCTGGCCCTGGCCTTGCAACGGGTGCAGGCCGAACTCGGCCTGTCGGTGACCGCCTTCGAAGTGATGGAGGAGCCGGTTCCCCGGGAAGAGCCCGGAGAGGACGACGGCGGTGAAGCGACCCGGGTCCGGCAGGTGGTCTCCATCGACCCCGATGCCGGGGCCCCGACGCCGGGGCCCTCCTCGCCCATCACGGATCCACCGGCAGTGGATCCGGCGGCCGCCGAGGACGCAACGATCATGCGCGGTCGGCTGCCGGACGGTTCGCTGGCCGGATCGCGGCAACGGCAGGGATCCCACCCCGGGGTGGGGTCCGCGCCCGGTTCCTCTGGCGGGCGGGCCCGGAACCCGCAGGATTCCGTTCCCGGGGAAGGGCCCGACGCCGGCGGGTGGGTTCCCGCGGTCCCGCCGACCCCGGTGGCCGGAGCACGGGTGGAACAACGGTTCCCGACCGGCTTGGTGGCCGGACTCGGAGCCGTTCTGGCGATGGTCATCGCGGGGATCTTCGTGGTGAATGCGTTGAACCGGGGCAGCGAGGACCAGGAGGTCTCCTCGGGGGTGTCCCTGAGCAAGGAACCGGCAGACCCGTTGCTGGGGCAGGAGGGCAAGGTTCCGCAGGTCGGGGACTTCGCGGCGAAGAAGGCCGGTTCGAAGATCACGTTCACGTGGAAGAACCCGGAGGCCAAGAAGGGCGATGTCTTCTATTGGGCGCCGGTGACGGCCACCGAGCAAGGAGAGAACCGGAAGGCCGAGGAACCCACCGCGACCACCGAGGAAGCCCAGGGGGAGCCCACGTGCATCCAAGTGGTGCTGGTGCGATCGACGGGGAAGTCCTCGGACCCCAGCAGATATTGTTCGGACGGCTAGTCTCGTGGGTGGATGATTGCCGAAAGTTGATGGACGACCCAGGGGGAAACGACGTATGGCCGAAGTGAACATCGATTTTTGCGGGGAATGGTTCCCGGTCGCTGATGACCAGGTCTTCACCATTGGGCGCGAAGGCGATCTGGAGGTCGACGACAACCCCTACCTGCACCGGCGCTTCCTCACCGTGGCCTGCTACGACAACATCTGGTGGCTCTCCAACGTCGGTTCCCGCCTTTCGGCGACCATCGCCGACGCCACCGGTGGACTCCAGGCCTGGGTGGCGCCGGGCGCCCGGATCCCCCTGGTGTTCAGCCAGACCAATGTCGTCTTCACCGCCGGACCCACGACCTACGAATTCTCGGTCCACCTCACGACGCCGGCCTTCCGCCAGGAATGGAACGCGGACGACGGCGACGGACAGACCACGATCGGCCCCGTCGTGCTCACCGAGGCCCAGCGGGCGCTGGTGGTTTCCCTGGCGGAACCGATGCTGCGCCGCGACGGCACCGGGTTGAGTTCCATCCCGACCTCGGCCAAGGCAGCGGCCCGGCTGGGGTGGCCGTTGACCAAGTTCAACCGCAAACTCGACAACGTCTGCGACAAGCTGGATAAATCAGGAGTCGCCGGGCTGCGCGGGGGCGCCGGCAAACTGGCAACCAACCGGCGGGCCCGCCTGGTCGAACATGCCGTCACCTCGCATCTGGTGGTCGCCGCGGATCTGCCGTTGTTGGACGCAGCCCCTGCCGCCGACGACTAGTCGTCGTTTTCAAGACGGGGCAGAGACTGGCCCGTGCCTTGCTAGGGTCAACCAGATGACCGGAATGCGATACCCCCGCCCTCTTTCCGCCGGAGACCGAATCGAGGTGACCGCCCCGTCGATGGGCGTCCCGGTCTCCCTGCACCCCCGGCTGGACCATGCGGTATCGGACTTGCGCGCTGCCGGATTCGAAGTACAGGTGGAGGAATCCGTCCGTCAGGAGGGACTGGCTTCAGGCCCGCCATCCGCGCGGCGGGCCGAACTCGCTGCCGCCTTCTCCGGTCCGGCCCGTGCCGTCCTGCCGCCCTGGGGAGGGAAGCTGGCCATCGAAATCGTCGAAGGAACCGATTGGAACACCCTCGCGGAGGACCCCACCTGGTTCGTCGGCTGGTCGGATATCTCCACTCTTCTGTTGCCACTGACGATCACCACCGGTGTCGCAACCATTCACGGTGGCAGCCTCATGGACGAGCCGTGGGAACTGCCGACAGGTTTCCACCGCTGGACCGAGGTGGCAGCACTGCCCGAAGGCGCGTCCTTCACCCAAACAGCTGCCCCGTATCGTCGGTCACGCCCGTGGTCCGACTGGGATGAGGAACCGTTGGGTCGGGCCGAAGCCTATGAGGAACCGACCGCCTGGAGGTCGCTGCATGCCGGGGACGTGGAACTGCGTGGCCGACTCCTGGGAGGGTGTTTGGAGACGGTATCCTTGCTCTCGGGATCCAGCTATGGGGATCTGTCGGGATTCGCCCGCGAGCATGCCCCCGAAGGACTGATCGTCTACCTCGAAGTCGTCGATTCCGACGCCGTGAGCGTGCTTCGTACACTCTGGGCACTGCGTTTGGCTGGATGGTTCGACCACGCCAACGGAGTACTCATCGGTCGCACCACTGCTCCCGATACCCCGGAACTCACGCAGGCCGAAGCGGTGGAGCGGGCCTTGGGGGATCTGGATATTCCTGTGATCCTTGATTTCGATACGGGGCACCAGCCTCCTCAGATGCCGCTGGTCAACGGGGCGCTGGCGGAGGTCGAATTGGTCGGCGGGCACGGGCAGATCACCCAACACCTGCTGCCCTGATTCCCGGGTTAGGACGTACCCTGATGCCATGAGTGCGCAACCAGCACCGTCGGTTGGGGCCAGAGCCCACGCCCTGCGCGGGGGAGTCCTGCTGATCGTGCGGGTGGGGCTGGTCGCCCTGGCCACGACGATCGCCTGGCTGGTCATGGTCGGTGTCGACGGTCCGGCCTCGTTTCCGCCGTCGCCCCTGCTGGCTTCGTTGAGCTTGCTCCCGGTGAACATCGTCTCGCTGTGGCTCGTTGCCCGTTTCCTGCGCTCCGAAGGCCAGGACCTTCGTTCCCTGTTCGTCCCGGCCCGGCGTCCGATGCTGCGCGAAATCGGCTGGGGACTGCTCTGGATCCTCGTCCTCTACCTGCCCTTCGTCGCCGCCATCATGGGCACCATGTGGGCCCTGCACGGCCCCGAGATGTTCACGGCATTCAGAACGGTCTTCTACGACCCGCAGGCCGCAGCCATCACCCAACCCGGCTGGGGGCTGGCCCTGGGGATCATTGCCGTTCTGACCTTCGCCCCGCTCAATGCCCCCGCCGAGGAGGCGGTGTTCCGTGGCTACTCCCAGTCACGCCTGTTGCGTCGGTGGCCCGTCCTTGCCACCGTGCTGGTCTGTTCGGTCGCCTTCGGCGCCCAGCACGCCTTCTTCGCCCCGACGGCGGACGCCATGATCGTCTACGTCGTGGCGTTCACGGTATGGGGGATTGGATCGGCGCTGATCGTGCTCCGACAGAAACGGTTGTTGCCCATCACCATCGCCCACTTCATCGTCAACCTCTTCACGAGCTCGCCCGCCGTCATCTTCCCTGCCCTGCAGCTCGCCGGAGTCGTCCCCGCCTGACCTCGTCGCCACGCCAAGGGCCGGTGGGGCAAGATAGAGGGGTGACGAAAAGCGAGCAGCAGAACACCACGGACCGTTCCACCACCGCCTCCGCCGAGGGGGCGAGCACCGCCGCCGGTGACGAGGTCATCCCCGCGGGGCAACTGCGGGAGGAGTACCAGCAGCTCATCGACGATGTCCGCCGGTTCCGGATGGCCTACTACCTCGAGGACGACCCGATCGTCTCCGATGCCGAGTTCGATGTCCTGTTCACCCGCCTCGAGGAAATTGAACAACTGCACCCGGAGATCGTCTCCAACGACTCACCCACCCAGGAAGTCGGCGGAGAGGTCTCCGCGGCCTTCTCCCCGGTGGTCCACCTGGCCCAGATGTACTCGCTGGAGGATGTGTTCTCCCTCGAGGAACTCACCGCCTGGCTCGAACGGGCCACCGTCAACGCCGGAACCCGGGCCCCGAACCAGAAGCTGCGCTGGCTCTGTGAGGTCAAGATCGACGGGTTGGCGATCAACCTGCTCTACCGTGAGGGCAAGCTGGTGAGAGCCGCCACCCGCGGGGACGGAACCACCGGCGAGGATGTCACCCACAACGTGTTGACCATCGGTGAGATCCCCACCGAACTCTCCGGCAGCAACTGGCCCACGGAGGTCGAAATCCGCGGGGAGATCTTCTTCCCCTCGCAAAAATTCCGTGAATACAACGAGGCCCTGCTCGAAGCCGGCAAACCAGAACTGGCGAACCCGCGCAACGCCGCCGCCGGCTCGCTGCGCCAAAAGGATCCGGCCGAGACCGCCAAACGCCCGCTGGGCATGTTCGTTCACGGATTCGGGGTCCGTGAGGGGCTGGATGCCGCCTCCCAGTCCGAAACCTACGAACTCCTCAAGGGCTGGGGCCTACCGGTGACCCCGTACTCGAAGGTCGTGGACTCGATCGACGAGGTCCTGGCCTATATCGAGACCTACGGGGCCGACCGGCACTCCCTGGTCCACGACATCGACGGGATCGTGGTCAAGGCCGACTCCTTCGCCATCCAGCGGGCGCTGGGATACACCTCCCGGGTACCGCGCTGGTCGGTGGCGTATAAATATCCGCCCGAGGAGGTCCACACCAAGCTGCTGGACATCCGCGTCAACGTCGGGCGCACCGGACGTGTCACCCCGTACGGGGTCATGGAACCGGTGAAGGTCGCCGGATCCACCGTGGAGATGGCCACCCTGCACAACCAGGACGTCGTCAAGGCCAAAGGTGTGCTCATCGGGGACACCATCATCCTGCGCAAGGCCGGGGACGTGATCCCCGAGATCGTGGGTCCGGTCCTGCCGTTGCGGGAGGGACGCGAAGACGAACTGCACGAATTCGTCATGCCCACCGACTGCCCCTCCTGCGGGGAGCCGTTGGCTCCGGCGAAGGAGGGCGATATCGACATCCGCTGCCTCAACGCCGAATCCTGCCCGGCCCAACTGACCGAACGCGTCGCCCACCTGGGCGGTCGCGGGGCCTTCGACGTCGAGGCCCTGGGTGAGGAAGCCGCACTGGCCCTGACCGTGGGCCCGGGCCCCGACCCGGCCGAGCACGGAGGCCTGCCCAAACCCGCAGGACCCGGGCCCATCACCAACGAAGCCCGGATCTTCGACCTGGCCACCGGCCATGGAGACGACACGCTGCGCGAGGCGCTCGCCGAGGTCAAGGTCTGGCGGGAGAGGCGCGAGAAGGGGGTGGGCACCGGCCGGTTCGAGCTCGTCCCGTACTTCTGGAGCAAGGGTACCGAGAAGAAACCCTCGGCTCCTACCGCCAATACGAAGAAGCTGTTCGAGGAACTGGAGAAGGCCAAGACGCAGCCGCTCTGGCGCGTGCTGGTGGCCTTGTCCATCCGCCATGTCGGGCCCACCGCCTCCCGCGCCCTGGCCACCCACTACGGGTCCATGGACGCCATCCGCGAAGCCGTCACCGCCGAGGATGCCGCCGAGAAACTGGCCGACGTCGACGGCATCGGTCCGATCATCGCCGATGCCCTCATCGAATGGTTCGGCATCGACTGGCATCTGGGGATCGTCGAGGCCTGGGCCGCGGAAAACGTGCGCATGGTCGATGAATCCCACGGTGAAACCGAGCGCACGCTCGAGGGGCTGACCATCGTGGTCACCGGATCGCTGGAGGGCTTCAGCCGCGATGAGGCCAAGGAGGCCATCATCACCCGCGGCGGCAAGGCCTCGGGGTCCGTTTCGAAGAAGACCAGCTACGTCGTCGCCGGGGAAGCGGCGGGCACCAAACTGGAGAAGGCGGTCTCCCTGGGCCTGAGGGTGCTGGACGAGGAGGGCTTCCGCGCCCTGCTCGAGAACGGCCCCGAACCCACCGCCGAGGAGACCGGGACCCCGGAATCCGCGGAATCACAGATCACCACCGATGGAGACCCAGCATGAGCCAGAATCCCGCAGCCACCGCCGACCTGTTGGCCATCGCCCGCCGCGCCGCGGCCGCCGGCGCCGCCGTGCTGGCCGAACGCCACGGAGTCCACATCGCCGCCGACACCAAATCCGCGGCCGGGGACTGGGTCACCGACTACGACCGGCGGGCCGAACAGGCGGTGCGTGCGGTCATCAACGCCGAACGCCCGCATGATGCCATCACCGGGGAGGAATACGGCAGCACCACCCCCGCGGAGCCCAGCGCCTACCGCTGGTCCATCGACCCGCTGGACGGCACGGCCAACTTCGTGCGCGGCATCGTCTACTACGCCACCTCGGTGGCCGTCGCCGGTCCCGCCCCCGACGGCCGGGAAGCCACCGTATGGCTCGCCGGCGTCGTGCAGGCCCCGGCATTGGCCAGCACCTGGTGGGCTTCGCGCGGGGCGGGAGCCTGGCTGGGAGGGACCGAGACCGGGAACGACGCCGGGGCGCGCCGGTTGACCGGCCCCGTCCCCGGGGCCGCCGGGGCCCTGCTCGCCACCGGATTCGGGTACGACGCCACCCGACGCGACTTCCAGCTGCAGGCGGTGGCGACCCTCCTGCCGGGGTTCGCCAACGTGCGGCGCATCGGCTCGGCGGCCGTGGACCTGTGCCTGGTCGCCGATGGGACCCTCGATGCCTATGCCGAATACGGCACCGGAGAACACGATTGGTCCGCCGGGGCCCTGGTCGCCGAGGAAGCCGGGTGCCCGGTGCTGCGCCCGGAGGCCGATCCGGGCTGGCAGGCCGCCGGCTACATCGACTTCGATCTGCTTCCTGCACCTCCGGCCCACTGAACCGGACCGCGGCAGGAGGGGAGGATCCCCGAGGGGTGGAAGCCGTGAATTCGGCGACATTCAGAGGACCCTGGTTCATCGCGACGACGAAAAGGTGTCAAACTGGAAGGTGATGACTACTGCAACCGCCCGCATGCCCCTGACCATCCGCCAGGCCACGGAAGCCGACTACGACGAGATCGGCCGCATCACCGTGGACTCCTACCTGGCGGCGGGGCACTTCGAGGACCCCGACCACGAATACCTGCAGTTCGTCCGCCAGGTCGCCGACCGCCACGCCGCAGCCGAGATCCTGGTCGCCGAAAACAACGGGAAGGTCATCGGTGCGGTGACCCTAGTCCAGCCGGGGAACCCCTACGCCGATATCGCCGAAGCCGGTGAACTCGAATTCCGGATGCTGGTCGTGGACCCGTCCGTGCAGCGTTCGGGGGCCGGACGGACCATGGTCGAGGCGGTCATCGACCGGGCCCGGCAGCTCGACGGCGTGGACACGGTCTCACTGACCACCGGCGGGCATTGGGAAGCAGCCAACGCCCTCTACACGACGATGGGTTTCCAGCGCGCCACCGACCGGGACTGGTTCGTCCCCGACACCGACATCCTGCTCAAGGTCTACATCCTGCCGCTCTAACCGGCAGCGGCCCGGCCGGCCCAAGCAAGTAGGGTCGGCCCATGCCCACCGCGTCGCCCCGTGCCCGAAGGACCTACCCGGTCTTCGTGCTTCTGGCCTTCGTCTCGATGGTCGGGGACGCGATGGCGCTCTTCGCCCTGACCCTGGCTGCGGCCGACCAGCTCGGGTCCTGGGGTGTCACGATACTGTTCCTCACGGGGTTGATCCCCCCGATCCTGGCGGCCCCGCTGGTGGGCCGGCTGGTCGACGGGACGAACCTGCGCAGGATCTGGGTGGCCAGCCTGCTTGCCCACGTCCTGCTCTTCGCCCTGATGGCCCTCGTCGATGACCTGCGGGTCAGCCTGGTGTTGATGTGCGGGGCCAGCATCAGTGCCGTCATCAACGCCTCGGCGATCTTCAAACTCATTCCCTCCCTCCGGGGGCCGCTGCCGCTGGCGCGGGCCAGCAGCCTGATCGTCTCCGCCGGATCGTTGGCGGGCATCCTGGCACCGCCGATCGCCGCCCTCGCCTATACCGCCTGGGGTATTGGCCCTCAACGCCCTGGGCTTCACGGTGCTGGCCCTGGGGGCGGGGCTGGTGGTGCCGCGCCGTGCGGTACGGGTCGACCTCAAGGAACCTCGCGCCGGTGGCGTCGGAGCCGGAGCACGGATCCTGTTCACCGACCGGTTGCTGGCCCTCCTGCTGATCCCCATGGCCGCCGTCGTGCTGTTCACCTCCGCCGAAGGAGTCGCAGGGGTCTTCTATCTGCGCTCGGTGGCCGGGAACGACACCCTCTATGCGGTGATGCTCGGGGCCTGGTCGGTGGGCGCGCTCATCGGCGCCCTAACCGGCGGGAGCAGGTTCCTGGGGGCACGGGTGAGGACCCCGGTGCTCCTGGGCGGTGTGCTCATCGGCGCAGCCATCCTGGCGGAGGGGCTGTGGCCAGACGCCCTGGTCATCCTGGCGGTGTTCCTGCTGGGCGGATTCGGCAACGGGATGCACAACACAGGGGTGCGCAACGCCGTCTATGCCCGGATCCCCGAAGCCCACCACGGGGCCGCCTGGGCGTACCTGACCGTGGTCTTCAAGATCATGGTCGGGCTGGGGTTCCTGCTGGGAACCCCCGGCCTGGTGGTGGACAGCGACCGCCTGATCATCATCGCCGCAGGAACCGGCTCGTTGGCCGCAGTGCTCCTGGCCCTGGTGGGGATCAGGGCGGCGAACCGGCACCGGCGGACGCCGGTCCTGAACTAGACTGGTGGGGAAAACCCACCATCCATGAATTCGGGGAGATACATGCCTGCGATCAGTCGTGAGGAAGTTGCCCATCTGGCGCAACTGGCCCACCTGGAGATGAGCGAGACCGAGCTGGAGAAAATGGCCGGCGAACTCGGTGTCATCGTCAACGCGATCAAATCCGTGAGCGAGGCCGCCGGCGACGACGTCCCGGCCACCAGCCACCCGCTACCGCTGACCAACGTGATGCGCGAAGACGTGGTCGGCCGGACGCTGACGCAGGATCAGGCGCTGCAGAACGCGCCCGACGCCGAAGACGGCCGATTCAAGGTTCCGGCCATCCTGGAAGGGGAGTAGGGCATGAACGAGATCATCAAGCTCTCCGCCGCCGAACTGGCGGCAAAACTCCGTGACGGATCGCTCACCTCCGTCCAGGCCGTCCAGGCCCACCTGGACCGCATCGCAGCGGTCGACGGCGGGGACCGCGGGATCCACGCCTTCCTTCACCTGAACGGGGAGGAGGCGCTCGCCGTGGCCGCCGAAGTCGACGCGATTCGCGGCGCGGGAGGGGCCGAGGCCGAGGCGTTGCACCCGCTGGCCGGCGTACCGATCGCCATCAAGGACCTCATCGTCACCCAGGGCCAGCCCACCACCGCGGGCTCGAAGTTCCTCGAGGGATGGATGAGCCCCTACGACGCCACCGTGATCGAAAAGATCCGTGCCGCCAAGCTGCCGATCCTGGGCAAGACCAACCTCGACGAATTCGCGATGGGTTCCTCCACCGAACACTCGGCCTTCGGCGACACCCGCAACCCGTGGGACCTGGACCGCATTCCCGGCGGTTCCGGCGGCGGTTCCGCGGCGGCGCTGGCCGCCTACGAGGCGCCGCTGGCGCTGGGCACCGACACCGGTGGTTCGATCCGCCAGCCGGGCGCCGTCACCGGCACCGTCGGGGTCAAGCCCACCTACGGGTCCGTCTCACGCTACGGGGCCATCGCCATGGCCTCCTCGCTGGACCAGATCGGCCCGGTCAGCCGCACCGTACGCGATTCCGCCCTGCTGCACGAGCTCATCGGCGGGCACGACCCCAAGGATTCCACCTCCATCGATGCACCGGTCGGCGGACTTGCCGCGGCCGCCGAACAGGGTGCCACCGGGGACCTGACCGGTGTGCGCGTCGGGGTCATCCGCGAACTGCAGGGCGAGGGCTACCAGGCCGGGGTCCAGTCGCGCTTCGACGAGTCCCTCGAGGTGCTCAAGGCCGCCGGCGCGGAGATCGTCGAGGTCTCCTGCCCGAACTTCGAGTACGCGCTGGGTGCCTACTACCTGATCATGCCCTCGGAGGTCTCCTCCAACCTGGCCAAGTACGACGGCGTGCGTTTCGGCAACCGTGTCCTGCCCACGGAGGGGCCGCTGACCATCGAACGCGTCATGGCCTCCACCCGTTCGGCGGGCTTCGGCGACGAGGTCAAGCGCCGGATCATCCTGGGCACCTATGCCCTGTCGGCGGGCTACTACGACGCCTACTACGGGTCGGCGCAGAAGGTCCGTACGCTCATCCAGCGTGACTTCGAGGCGGCGTTCGCCCAGGCCGACGTCCTGGTGTCCCCGACCTCCCCGGTCGTCGCCTTCGAACTGGGTTCGAAACTCGACGACCCGCTGGCGATGTACCTCAACGACGTCGCCACCATTCCCGCCAACCTGGCCGGCATCCCCGGCATCACGGTCCCCGGAGGGCTCTCCGAGGGGCTGCCGGTGGGCATCCAGTTCCTGGCCCCGGCCCACGAGGACGCCCGGCTCTACCGTGCCGGCGCGGCCTTGGAGAAGCTGCTGGAGGACCGCTGGGACGGTCCGCTGATCAACCAGGCCCCCGAGCTGGCCGAATCGTCCAAGGAAGGTGTCGCCTGAGATGGCCCATGCAACTGAAGAACTCGTCGACTTCGACGAGGCCCTGGAGCGGTACGATCCGGTCCTCGGCTTCGAGGTGCACGTCGAGCTGAACACCGCCACCAAGATGTTCTCCGACGCCCCGAACGCCTTCGGCGACGTCCCCAACACCAATGTCACCCCGGTGGACCTCGGCCTGCCCGGCGTGCTGCCGGTGGTGAATAAGAAGGCGGTGGAGTACTCCATCAAGATCGGTCTGGCGCTGAACTGCCAGATCGCCGAGTACTGCCGCTTTGCGCGCAAGCACTACTTCTACCCGGACACCCCGAAGAACTTCCAGACCTCGCAGTACGACGAGCCCATTGCCTTCGACGGGTATCTGGACATCGAACTCTCCGACGGCAAGGTCTTCCGGGTGGAGATCGAGCGGGCCCATATGGAGGAAGACGCCGGGAAGCTGACCCATATGGGGTCGACCGGGCGCATCCAGGGCGCGGATTCCTCCTTGGTGGACTACAACCGGGCCGGCGTGCCGCTGGTGGAGATCGTCACCAAGCCCATCACCGGGGCCGGCGAGCGCGCCCCCGAGCTGGCCAAGGCCTATGTGGCGGCGATCCGCGAGATCGTGAAGACCCTGGATGTCTCCGACGCCAAGATGGAACGCGGCAACGTCCGTTGTGACGCCAACGTCTCGCTGATGCCCAAGGACGCCACGAAGTTCGGCACCCGCTCGGAGACGAAGAACGTGAACTCCCTGCGCGCGGTCGAACACACCGTGCGCTTCGAGATCGAACGCCACGCAGCGGTCCTGGACGCCGGCAACCTCGTGGTCCAGGAGACGCGCCACTGGCGGGAGGACACCCGGACCACGACGTCGGGCCGTCCCAAGTCGGACGCCGATGACTACCGTTACTTCCCCGAACCGGATCTGGTGCCGATCGTCACGACCCGCGAATGGGTCGAGGAACTGCGCGCCCAGTTGCCGGAGCCGCCGGCCGAACGCCGCAAGCGCCTGCAGGCCGATTGGGGCTATGCCGACGCCGAGTTCCGTGATGTGGTCAATGCGGGATTCCTGGACGCCATCGAAGAGACCATTGCCGCCGGTGCGACCCCCGCGGTGGCCCGCAAATGGTGGATGGGCGAGATCTCCCGACTGGCCAAGAACGCCGACGTGGAGCCGATGGATCTCGGGGTCACCCCGGCGACGATCATCGAGCTCAACCAGCTGATCGAAGCCAAGAAGATCAACGACAAGATCGCCCGCCAGGTCCTCGAGTTCGTGGTGGCGGGGGAGGGGACGCCGACCGAGATCGTGGAGAAACGGTCGCTGGCCGTCGTGAACGACGACTCCGCCCTCGGTGCCGCGATCGACGACGCCATGGCCTCGATGCCCGATGTCGTCGCGAAGATCAAGGACGGCAAGGTCCAGGCCATCGGTGCACTCATCGGCCCGGTCATGAAGGCCACCCGCGGCCAGGCCGATGCCGGCCGCGTGCGCGAGATCGTGCTGGAGAAGCTCGGCGTCGAGGGCTGATCCGCCCCGGGCCCGCGACCCGGACGCCGAAACACCTGCCGAGGGGCGGGCGGAGGACCTTCCGCCCGCCCCTCGGCCTCTGCCGGGTGTGTAGCGTGGTCCCATGACCACCCAGGGCGCAGGACAACGACCCGGATCCGGGGTTCCGGCCCATGATGTCGAGGTCACCGACGCCCTGGTCCGTACCCTGCTGTTCGAACAGCACCCCGGGTTGGCCGGGTTGGACCTGGTCCGGGTGGCCAACGGCTGGGACAACATCGTCTACCGGCTGGGAGGGGAGCTGGCCGTGCGCCTGCCCCGGCGGGCCAGCGCCCACCAGCTGCTGCTGAACGAAGTCAGGTGGTTGCCCTTCCTGGCCCCGAGGCTGCCGTTGCCGATTCCGGCCGTGGTGCGCCGCGGCCGCCCGGGAAGCGGCTACCCCTACCACTGGGCCGTGGTGCCCTGGTTCGACGGGGAATCCGCCGCAAACCGTCCGGCTGCCGACCGGGATGGCTATGCCGCGGCCCTCGGCCGGTTCCTGCGCACCCTGCACGTCCCGGCCCCGGCAGACGCACCGCGCAATGCCGTCCCGGGCACCGCCCTGGCCACCCGGGCCGAGGCCTTCACCCGGCGACTGGCGGAAGCGGGCCGGCCGCTGCCCGGGCCCTGGCATGAAATCTTTGCCAACGGGGTGCAGGCGCCCGAACACCACGGCCCACCCCTGTGGCTGCATGGGGATCTGCATCCGCATAACCTCGTGACCGTGCCGGGTTCCGGCCCGGCGACGATTTCGGCGGTCGTGGACTTCGGGGACCTCACCGCCGGGGACCCCGCCTGCGACCTGGCGGCTGCCTGGCTGCATTTCACCCCGGCAGGCCGTGCCGCCTTCATCGCCGAACTCCCCCACGACGCGGACACCTGGGCGCGTGCCCGGGGATGGGCGGTGCACTTCGGGACCTTGATGGCCCTGATGCCCGAGGGCGACCCGCTGCACTCCGTGGGCCGGCATGCGCTGGGGCAGTTGGCAGTTGAGTGTGTCTGACGTGCATCATGGGAAGGGCAACGCATTCCGGCGTGGCCGGCACCGAACAGGAGAACACCAGCGGTCATGGCAACCCTAGATCCTGCTGTCGACTCCGGAATACGCAACGGTCGTGGTCATCGCGGCGATGATCTGCGGCGACTCAATACCGCGGCCGTCATGAAGCACGTCTTCGACCACCCCGGACTGTCTCGTTCGGAAGTCGCCCTGCAACTGGGGTTGAGTGCCGCATCGGTCACGAAAATGGTGGCGCAGCTGCTCGAAGCCGGCTTGTTGCGGGAGCTGGCACCACTCTCGGGCACCCAGGGGCGTCCGCGGGTGCCGTTGCAGGTCGATACGAAGACCCCGCTGGTGATGGGCATCCATCTGGGGCCTCGCACCACCGGCGTCGTACTCATGGGCCTGGACGGCAGCGAACATGCCTCGGTGTTGGTTCCCCATACCGGGATGCCACCGGAGGAGTCAATGGATTTGATCGTCGCGGCCGCCGATGAGCTGCTTGCGGAGGATACCCGCGGCCGGGTCGTCATCGGGACGGGGATCGCGACTGGCGGCATCGTGGATCGTGCCGCGGGACTGATCATCGACAACCCCGGCGCCGGGTGGAAGAACGTCGACGTCATGGCCCTGCTCGAGGGCAGGTTGCCCGGGCCGCTGATCCTGGAGAACAACGCCCGCGCAGCGGCCCAGTCCGAATTGCTCTACGGGCACGGGCAGCGGACCAACGACTTCGTGTTGATGGTGGTGACCGCCGATATCGGCTCGGTCATGGTCGATGCCGGCAGGATCCGGTCCGGGTTCAGCCAAACCGCTGGACAGATCGCCCATCTCTCCGTCGACGACGGTGCCCGACCCTGCCCCTGTGGCCGGACCGGATGCCTGGCGGTCATGGCGTCGGATGACGCCGTCGCAGACACCGCGGTGGAGCGAGGTCTGCAGGGGTCGCCGAACATCGACGAGATCCTGTTCCAGGCGGCGGAGGGGGAGTCGGGGGCCATCGCCCTGCTGGAGCAACGCAACCGGTGGGTCGGCCGGGCCGCAGCCCAGCTCATTGACATCCATGATCCCGAGCTGCTGGTGGTGGTCGGCACCCCGGCGGAATCACCCCTGGTGTTCGCTTCTCTCGTCGATGAAGTGGCCCGGAGGGCACAGACGGGTAAGAGAGCGGCCGAACGAGTGGTTCTTTCCACGGACCACGTCTTTTCGCTCTCCCTCTTCGCCGCGTCGACGCTGGTTGCCGCGGTGCTGGCGGACCCGTTGGGGATCACCGGGCTGGCCACTCCCGACCCGGTGTAAGGCCGAGCCCAGGAATCGTGCAGGGCAGGACCGTGTCACTCGTTGCCGTGCACCGAGCCGGTTTCAGCTGTCGAAGCCGCCGGTAACCTCCTTCGCCAATTGAGGTACTTCCTTGACAGGCTCTGCCGTATCTGATTTATTTTAGAGCATAAATTAACTAGGTGAAGCGGATCACATCTTGTCGTGCTCCGCCGGAGACCACCTAATCAGCTCGATCACCACAGATCATTTGAACGGGAGTGGAGCATGCCGAAAAAGAAGATGTTTGCCTTGGTCGCGGCATCATCAGCGTTGATGCTGATGGCCAGCGGCTGTGCATCCGGTGCGGGGAACGCAGCGGGGGCCGGGGAGGAAAGCGCCTTGTCCTTCCAACTCAGCGAACCCAAGTCATTGGTGCCGCATGAGGATCCGGGCAGCCAGGTCGCCATGGCCACCTGCGCGAACCTGATGGAGGTGAACACCGAATCCCAGGAACTGGAACCACTGGCTGCGACCTCGGTGACCAGTGATGATGCCCAACACTGGAAGATCGAGCTGCAGGACGGATGGACGTTCCAGGATGGCGCACCGGTGACTGCCGACTCGTTCGCCAAGGCCTGGAACAAGACGGCCACCGGTTCCAATGCCTGGCAGGGCAACGGCTCCTTCACCGCCTTCGAGGGGTATAAGGACCTGAACCCGTCGGACGGCTCCAAGCCCACGACGGATGAACTTTCCGGTGTCGAGGTCGTTGACGACCAGCACCTGGAAGTCGCACTCAACGCACCCAATGCCGACTTCCCCAAGCTCCTGAGCACCTCGGCCCTCTGCCCCTTGCCGGAACAGGCGTTCAGCGACCCGGAGGCCTATGAGGAGAACCCCGTGTCCAATGGGCCTTACCAGTTCGTCTCCTGGAACCACAACGAAGAAGTAGTGCTGGAGAAGTGGGACGGCTTCAAGGGGGCCGATGGCTTCTCCGGCGGCGCCGACAAGCTCACCGGCCAGATCTATACGGCGGTGGACGCGGCCTACACCGATATGACGGCCGGAAACCTGGACATGATCCGCAACGTGCCCGCCACGATGGTCTCCAAGGCCAAGAGCCAGTTGGGCGAGGATTCCCTCTACGAGGTCGAAACCGGCTCCAAACAGTACACGTTGCAGATCCCGGAGTACATCAAGGATTTGCGCGACCCGGATCTGCGGAAGGCCATCTCGATGTCCATCGACCGCGAATCCATCGCCAAGTCCCTATTGCAGGGCTACGCCTCGGCGTCGGACTCGCTGGTCCCGCCGTCGCTGGATTCCTATGAGGAAGGCGCCTGCGCTTCGTGCACCTTCGACGCCGACGAGGCGAAGAAGCTGCTGAAAAAGGCCGGTGGATTCGACGGAACCCTGGTGATCGAACACAACTCGGCATCCGACCAGCAGCTGGTCCAGGCCATCGCCAAGCAGATCAAGGAGAACCTGGGCATCAAGGTCCAGCTCAAGCCGGTTCTGGGTACCGAGCTGCAGTCGCGTCGCAACAACCAGGAACTCGATGGAGCCGTTTTCGGCCTCTGGGGCTGGTCCTATAAGAGCCCGGACCAGTACCTGAGCCAGTACGAAACGGGCGGCGACGGCAACGAGACCACGGGATATTCCAGTAAGCCGGTGGACAAGCTGGTCAGATCGGCACGGGCCTCGCAGGACGAAGCCACGGCAGCAAAGACGTACGCCGAGGCCGAGTCACTGATCGTCAAGGACATGCCGGCCATCCCGCTGTTCATTCCCACCGACTTCGGCTTGCACACCGAATGCGCTGATATGAAGGAAGTCCAGGGGGATCTGCAGTTCTACCGCGCGGGGTATGGCTGCTAGGTAGTGAATCATCCACGGGTCCGATGCGTCGCTGAGCAGTAGACACCGGCGCATCGGACCCCGTCCCACCACTCCCATCACACCGCGAAAGGACCATCCGCATGCTCGGCTACACCATACGCCGCATAGGGCAGATGATTCCGGTGGTCATCGGCGCCACCTTCCTGATCTACGCCTTGACCTTCCTCATGCCCGGAGACCCCATCGCGGCGTTGACCGGCGCCCGCCCCCTGCCCGAATCAACAGTGGCCCAGATCCGACAGGCCTACCATCTGGATGACCCGTTCCTGGTGCAATACGGAAACTACATGTGGGGCCTGTTGCACGGGAACTTCGGGATTGACTTCTTCGGTCGACCGGTTTTGGGCCTGATCCTGGAGCGACTGCCGACGACCTTCGCCCTGGCCCTGACGGCGTGGGTCCTGAAACTGGTGATCGGACTGGCCATCGGCGTCTACGGCGGGCTGCGTCACGGGCGTGCCGGGGACCACTTCGCACTGGTCTTCACCGTCGTGTTCCTCGGTGTGCCCGGATTCGTGATCGCCCTGGGCGCCCAGACGGTGTTCGGTGTCCAACTGGGCTGGGTCAACCCGGCGGGAATCAGTGCCGGGTGGCCGATGGCCTTCATCCTGCCGGCGTTGGTGATGGCCTTCGAAGCAGCCGCCGGCCTGGCACGACTGACCCGCACCTCGCTGGTGGGAGTCCTTCGGTCGGAGTACATGCGTACGGCACGAGCCAAGGGCCTTTCCCCGCGACGGGTCATCTGGGGCCATGCCCTGCGCAATGCCATGATCCCCGTGGTCACCTATCTCGGGCTGAGCCTGGCCGGGATGCTCGGCGGCGCAGTGATCATCGAGGCCATCTTCAACATTCCCGGCATCGGCGGGTTGATGGTGACCTCAATCAACAACAAGGAGGGGACCATCGTCGTGGGCATCGCCACGATGCTCGTATTGGTCTACCTCTTCTTCAACCTGCTCGTGGATCTCCTCTACGGCGTGATTGATCCGAGGGTACGAGTATGAGCCAGACCACCGAGCCGACCGCTTCCGCCGTTGCCGCCGGCGAACCGGCCACCTTCCCGCCGCGGCGGCGCAAGAAGACGAACCGGGGGCCCATCTGGTTGAGGCCGCGCTTCCTGATTTCAGGGACGATCGTGGCGCTGATGCTGCTCATGGCTGCTTTCCCCCAGCTCTTTGCCGGGTTCGGCAGCGACCCCAACGCGAACTGCAACGTGATGGAAACAAACCAGGCGCCCAGTAGCGAGCACATCTTCGGCGTCGACATCCAAGGATGCGATTACTACACGAACGTCATCTATGGTGCCCGCGCCTCGATCCTGGTGGGCATCGTGGTCACCGCGATCTCCTTCGTCGTTGCAGCCATTCTCGGAGCCCTTGCCGGCTACTTCGGCGGTTGGGTCGACGTCATCATCTCGCGGGCCTGCGACATGGCCTTCGGCCTTCCGTTCATCCTGGCGGCCATCGTCGTGTTGCAGCTGTTCAGCGAACGTACCGTCTGGACGGTGATCTTCGCGCTGGCCCTGTTCAATTGGCCAGGTGGCGTCCGCTTCATGCGCTCCTCCGTCATGGAGGTACGCAACCGAGAGTATGTCCAGGCCTCGATGCTGCTGGGTGCCAGCAAGACCAGGATCATCAAGTCCCACATCATCCCGAACTCGTTGACCCCGTTGCTGGTCCTGCAGACACTCGGAGTCGGCGGAGTGATTTCCGCCGAAGCGGGGCTGACCTTCATCGGCATCGGCCTCACCCCGCCCTCGGTGTCCTGGGGACTGCAACTGGCTGCGGCACGCGACTACATCTCCGCCGCCCCGCACCTGCTGGTCTTCCCGGCACTGTTCCTGACACTCACGGTGCTCGGCTTCGTGCTCTTCGGGGAAGCACTGCGCGATGAATTCGACCCGAAAGGCAAGTAAGTGAGAACGCAACAGACGCAACAACCCGACCCGGCGGGGGACCACCCGCTGCTCCGAGTCAGGGACCTCGACGTCGAATTCGACACTTCGAAGGGCATTGCCACCGCCGTCAGCGGCATGAACTTCACCGTCCAGCGCGGTGAGGCGCTGGGCATCCTGGGTGAATCCGGATCCGGGAAATCGGTCACCGCCCGAGCGGTGATGGGCATCCTGGACATGCCACCGGCCAAGGTCCCGCGTGGAGAAATCCTGCTTGAAGGGGAGGACCTTTTGACGATCAGTGCCAAACGGCACCGTGAACTGGTCGGATCCAGGGTCTCGATGGTCTTCCAGGATGCCCTGACGGCACTGAACCCCGTCCACCCGGTCGGACGCCAGATCGGTGAGTTGTACCGGGTCCACCGTGGATACTCCCGCAAGGATGCCAAGGCAGCAGCAATCGACATGATGGACCGGGTGCGGATCCCGGCCGCTGCTTCTCGGGTGAATGACTATCCCCACCAGTTCTCCGGCGGCATGCGTCAGCGCATCGTCATCGCCATGGCCCTTGCCCTGGACCCTGTGCTGCTGATCGCCGATGAGCCTACTACGGCACTGGACGTCACCGTTCAGGCACAAATCCTCGAGCTGCTCAAGGAACAACAGGTGGAGAGGAACATGGGGCTGATCCTCATCACCCATGACATCTCGGTGGTCAAGGAAGTCACCGATCAAGTGGCGGTGATGTATGCGGGACGCATCGTCGAGCATGGAGCCACCGATGAGGTGCTCAACCACCCGGGGCACCCCTATACCCAGGGACTCCGTGCATCGGTTGCCGGCGAGGAGCTGAAGGGGCAACGCTTGCCGGCGATTCCGGGCACACCACCGGATTTGCTGCGTTTGCCCGACGGGTGCTCCTTCGCCAACCGGTGCCCCTTCGTCACGGACGAATGCCTGGAACAGGTACCGCCGTTGGAGTCGGTGGGCGCCGGGCGTCAGAGCGCTTGTTTCCACACCGAGGAGGTCTTGGACCATGTCACTGCCTGAAGCAACGATCCAGAACGGTACGCCCGGGAGGGCGGCCGCCCCGTTGATGGAAATGCAGGGGATCAAACAGCACTATCCGGTACACCGCCATCTCCCGATCGGACCACAGAAGGTGGTCAAGGCCCTGGACGGGGTGGACCTGGACGTGCGTCCCGGGGAAACCATGGGCGTCATCGGGGAGTCGGGCTGTGGAAAATCAACGTTGGCCCGGGTCATGTCGGGTCTGGAAAAGCCGACCGAAGGGCGGGTGCTTTTCCGGGGGCAGGACATCAATGAGCTCAAAGGGGCGGAAAAGCGCGAGATGCGTCGGAACATCCAGCTGATCTTCCAGGATCCGTTCTCCTCGCTCAACCCGCGCATGACCGTTGAAGAGCTGGTCGGTGAGCCCTTCGCGATCCATTCCGAAATCGAGCCCCGGGCCGGGCGACGGAACAAGATCCGCGAACTCCTGGAGCTGGTCGGTTTGAACCCCGACCATGCGGACCGATACCCGCATAACTTCTCCGGAGGCCAGCAACAACGCATCGGGATTGCGCGGGGAATCGCGCTGAACCCCAAGATGCTCATCTGCGATGAACCGGTCTCGGCACTGGACGTCTCCGTCCGGGCCCAGATCGTGAACCTGCTCGACACGCTGCAAAAAGAGTTGGGCCTGAGCTACCTTTTCATCGCCCACGACCTGCAGATCGTCCGACACATCTCCGACCGGGTCGCCACCATGTACCTGGGCAAGGTCGTGGAACTGGGCCGCTACGACGAAGTCTACGACCGCACGGGCCACCCGTATACCCAGGCGCTACTCTCCGCGGCGCCGGAATTGCGCAAAAACGACGGTGCCGACCGCGAACGCATCGTGCTCCAGGGTGACCCGCCCTCGCCCATCGACCCGCCGTCGGGGTGTCGGTTCCATACGCGGTGTCCGCTGGCCCAGGCGATGTGTGTCGACCAGGAACCCGAGCCCGTCGAAATTTCCGGAACCCATGCCGCCCGATGCCATTTCGCCGACACAGTGTCGGCGCAGTGAAGGCAACCGGCGGCACCTGCGGCGACATTTTCATCAATAATTAAGGAGTTAGATTCGTGGATCTCAAAGTAGGAGTGGTCGGTTTCGGCCTGCGCTCGGGACTGTTCCGGCAGGCGCACCGCCCCGGTGAAGGGTCGGTCGTCACCATGGTGTGCGATACCAGCGAACGCGGCCGCGCAGATGCGGCAGCCAAACTGCCCGAAGCCACCGTCACCGCGGACCTCGATGATCTGTTGACGGCCGGACTGGACGCCGTTTTGGTACTGACCCCGGACAACCAGCATGCCGCCGTGGCTACGCGCACCCTGGAGGCAGGCATCGCCACGTTCTGCGAGAAGCCGTTGGACGTCACGCTCGAGGCCGTGGATTCCCTCCTCGACACTGCTTTCCGGACCGGGACCAAGCTCTACGTCGGACACAACATGCGCCATATGCCGGTGATCCGCCAGATGCGCGAGATCATCCAGGCGGGAACGATCGGGGAAGTCAAGGCCGTCTGGTGCCGTCATTTCGTGGGGAACGGCGGTGACTACTACTTCAAGGACTGGCATGCCGCGCGGGCGAACAGCACCGGTCTGCTGCTGCAGAAGGGCGCCCACGACATCGACGTCATCCACTGGCTGGCCGATGCCTACACGGAACGCGTATCGGCCGTCGGCACCCTGGCGGTCTACGGCGATGTGACGTCACGGCGGGATAATTCCGACCGGCGCATGGGCGACTGGTTCTCGCTGGAGAACTGGCCGCCGTCCGCGCAGCAGGACCTCAACCCGGTCATCGACGTGGAGGATGTTTCGATGATGAACATGGTGCTGGAGAACGGCATCCTGGCGTCCTACCAGCAGTGCCATTTCACCCCCGACTACTGGCGGAACTACACGGTGATCGGTACGCGCGGTCGATTGGAGAACTTCGGGGACCATGCGGGGGACCGGATCAAGGTGTGGACCAGCAGGACCCAGGACGGCTACGTGGAGGCCGACCAGGAGGTGGTCATCGCCGACGCCGATGGTGGGCATGGCGGGGCCGACCCGTTGCTGATCGGCGAGTTCCTGCGTTTTGCCACCGAGGGCGGCCCGACGGAGACCTCGCCGGTCGCCGCCCGGGCTGCCGTCGCGGCCGGGGTCCTGGCGACGGAGTCGTTGCGCGGGGACGGGGCGGCACGGGAGGTCCCGCCACTGGACGAAGGCTTGCTGCGGTATTTCGCGGCCAACCAAGAGCGGGAAACGGCGGATAAGTTCGCCCTGTGAAGTAGCCCGCATCTGTCCTAGGCTGGAAAACCGGACGAAAGGAGCACGACATGAAGAAGATCCTCATGGTCCTGACCAGCGTTTCCGAACTCGGCGATACGGGTGAAAAAACCGGATACAACGTCGCCGAAGCAGCGCATCCGTGGAAGGTGTTCGCCGATTCCGGTCATATCGTGGACTTCGCGTCCATCCAGGGCGGGCACCCTCCGCAGGACGTGGTCGACAAGGAGGACCCCATCCAGGTGGCCTTCACCGAAAGCGAGACCACGCGGGCCGGGCTCTACAACACGGCCCGGGTCTCGGTGGTCGATCCCGAGCAGTACGACGGCGTCTATCTGGTGGGCGGCCACGGCACCATGTGGGACTTCCCGGACAGCGAGGGCCTGCAGCAGCTGGTGGCCGGTGTCTATGATGCCGGCGGCGTCGTCGGGGCCGTCTGCCACGGACCGGCCGGACTGGTGAACGTCGAATTGGCCGATGGTTTCCGTCTGGTCTCCGGACGCAAGGTGGCGGCTTTCACCAACGAGGAGGAAGTCGCTGCCGGCAAGGACAAGATCATCCCGTTCTTCCTTGCCGACCGGCTCGAGGAGCAAGGGGCGACCCACGTCCAGGCCGACGTCTTCGAGGAGAAGGTGGTCGTCGATGACCGGCTGGTGACCGGGCAGAACCCGGCCTCGGCCGGCGGGGTGGCCAAGGAGATGGAAAAGCTCCTGGCCAATGTCATCCATCAGGAGAAGGCGGAGGAGGAATTCGAGGCCCACGCCCTGCGCGAAGCCAAGGACGCGGAGAAGGCCGCCGAGAAGGCCGCTGCGGAGGAAGCCGGGCACTGACACGTAGAGCTGACCGGAACACGGGGGACGGGCTGTCTGGAGGGCTCTCGGTCCCGTGACCATCCGATATGGGTCGATGGCCCCCCCGCACCCGTCGGCGTGGGGGCCATCGCCGGCTCTGCCGGCTACCTCACTTCCGTGGGGGAGGGCGCAAGAGAATGACGGCTGTTCCCAGGATCGTGGTCAGGACCGCCAGTGCGGAGGTGAGCCAGACCTGGTACGGCTCGTGCGTGCCGAATAGCGGGGGAATCGTCAAGATGAGGACCGCCGCAGCCACGGCGAATGCAAGGATGGCTCCTGGGAACAACCAGGTGGGTTCATGGCTCAGGGCGGCTCCTTGGAATCAGCTGGGAATGCCCATGATGCCCAGCATGGATTTGAGACAGGGACCAGGGTCTCGACGTCAGGTGGACCCTACCATGGCCGCAGGCCGTGGCCCTTGGGCTCGGAGCATGTGCGGAGGCCAGGCAGCAAATCCCGAGGAGGCAGCCGCCCTCCTCGGCAGTACGAACCGGGAGGCCGGGCGGGAGTGCCTTCGGCAATCAATGATCGTGGGTCTCCGCGGCGCGTTCGGCCATGGTCTCCCTCAGGGCGTCGGCGACCCGCCGTACCGAGAGCCGGCGCAACGACTCGGGACGGGCCAGCAGGTCGATGCGGCGCCGGTTGGCGATGCCCTCCAGTGGCAGCAGCACCACTCCCTGACCTACCGAGGCGCCTGCCGTGTAACGGGGGATGACCCCCAGGACGTTTCCGGTACCGACCAGCTCCGCGACGGTGGCGTAGTCGTTGATCCGGTGGACTATTTCGGGGGCACCGCCGGAGACGGCGGCAATGGCCCCCAGGATGTCCGCGGGGGAGTACCCCTCGCGGCTGACCGCCCATCGCTCACCCCTCAGGTCGGCGGGGGTCACGCTCCGGTGTCCGGCCAGCCGGTGTCCGGTGGGTACGGCGATGTCCAGCGGCTCGTGGGCCAGGGGCACCACGGAGACTTGTTGTCCGGGCCAGGGTGGGGTGTGGTCCATCCGGTGGGCCAGGACCAGATCATAGCGGGACGTCAGAGCCGGGAAATCGTCCTGGGCGACGTCCTCGTCGGAGAAGAGCAATTGCGGCCCCTGGGCCGCCTTCAACCGGGCCAACAGCGGCGCGAACAGGGACTGTCCGACCGAGTGGAAGCCGGCGAGGGTGACGGGGGCGGCGGCGTCGTTCTGGTAGTTTCCGATCGCCGCCCGGGCCTCGGCCATCGAGGAGATGACGGCGGCACCGGCGTTGGCGAGGATCCGGCCGGCCTCCGTGAGCACCAGGGTCCTGCCCTCCTTGCGGGTCAACGGGACGTCGACACCGCGTTGAAGCAGGGCCAATTGCTGGGACACCGCGGAGGGGGTCACGAACATCGAGGCGGCGACGGCCCGGACGCTGCCGAGGTCACCGAGTTCGCGGAGGATCTGCAACTGATGGACTTCCATTAGTCCATCCTAAATCGTCGCTTCAGATAATGTCGTATGTTCTTAACCGTTGAAGTCGTCCTCCCGGTGTCAGACTGGGGACGGAGGCGGTGTTCGACTGCCGCCCGACGTCTGTAGCCAGTAAGGATCCCATGAAGGCACTGTATAAATCCGGTCCGCACGAGGGCCTGGAGCTTGTTGATCGTCCCGAACCCGTCACCGGCCCGCATGAGGTCAAGATCCGGGTGGAGACCGCCGGCATCTGCGGCACCGACCTGCACATCCTGGCCTATGACGATGCCGCCCGCTCCATGATCGACGCCCCGCTGATTCCCGGCCACGAGTTCTACGGCGAGGTCGTGGAGGTCGGCGAACTGGCGACCCACGTCCAGCTCGGCGACAAGGTCTCCGGCGAGGGCCACGTGGTCTGCGGGATGTGCCGCAACTGCCGCGCCGGACGACGACAGATGTGCATCAACACCGTCTCCGTCGGCGTCCAACGCGACGGGGCCTTCGCCGAATACGTGGTGATCCCCGAAACCAACGCCTGGGTCCACCGCGACGAATCCATCACCCCCGAACTCGGTGCCATCTTCGACCCCTTCGGCAACGCCGTGCACACCGCGCTGGCCTACCCGCTGGTGGGCGAGGACGTGCTGATCACCGGGGCCGGTCCGATCGGGCTCATGGCCGCCGAAGTCGTCCGCCATGCCGGGGCCCGCAAGATCGTCATCACCGACGTCTCCGCCGCCCGGCTGGACCTGGCCCGGAGCATGGGCATCGATCTGGCCGTGGATGTCTCCGCGAACCGGATCCGTGAGGCGCAACAGGAAATGGGCATGGTCGAGGGCTTCGACATCGGCCTGGAGATGTCGGGTCACGCCACCGCGCTGCCGGAGATGATCGACAACATGAACCACGGCGGCAAGATCGCCATGCTCGGTCTGCCCAGCACCGCCATCGACATCAATTGGGGCAAGGTCGTCACCCATATGCTCACGCTCAAGGGCATCTACGGACGGGAGATGTACGAGACCTGGTACGCCATGTCCGCCATGCTCGGTTCCAATGCCCAACTGCGCGAGCGCATCTCCTCCATCGTCACCGACCGGCTTCCGGCCACCGAATGGGAAGCCGGATTCGAAGCCGCCCGGGCCGGCCAAGGCGGAAAAGTCATTCTCGACTGGACCGTGTTCAACTAAACGTCTGTTCCGAAAGGAAGAACCATGTACTCCACCCTCAAGGACCAGCTCACCGCCGAACTGGCGGAAATCAGCGACGCCGGAACGTTCAAGCACGAACGCCGGATCGACTCCGCCCAGTCCAGCCACATCGCCGCCGGGGCCCTTGGCGCCCCGGCGCGCGCCGTGCTGAACTTCTGCGCCAACAACTACCTGGGGCTGGCCGATGACCCCCGGCTCGTCGAAGCGGCCAAGACCGCGCTGGATGAGCGCGGCCTCGGCATGGCCTCGGTGCGCTTCATCTGCGGCACCCAGGACCTGCACCTGGAACTGGAACGGAAGGTCTCGGAGTTCCTGGGCACCGAAGACACCATCTTGTTCTCCAGCTGCTTCGACGCCAACGGGGGAGTGTTCGAATCCCTCTTCGGCCCTGAGGACGCCGTGATCTCCGATGCCCTGAACCACGCCTCGATCATCGACGGAATCCGTCTGAGCAAGGCAAAGCGGTTCCGCTATGCCAACCAGGACATGGACGACCTGCGCGGGAAGCTGACCGAGGCCGCGACCATGAACGACGGGGCAGGGCCCCGCCGATCGGTCATCGTCACCGACGGGGTCTTCTCCATGGACGGCTTCCTGGCCCCCCTGCAGGAGATCTGCGACCTGGCCGACGAATTCGGGGCCCTGGTGATGGTCGACGACTCCCACGCCGTGGGCTTCATGGGGGCCACCGGTGCCGGGACCCCGGAACACGCGGGGGTGTCGGAGCGGGTCGATATCTACACCGGGACCTTCGGCAAGGCCCTCGGCGGTGCCTCCGGCGGCTACGTCGCCGGTCGCTCCGAGATCGTGGCGATGCTGCGCCAGAAGGCCAGGCCGTACCTCTTCTCCAACTCGTTGGCCCCGGCCATCGTCGCCGCGACACTGAAGGCGTTGGAACTGGTCGTGGATTCGGGGGAGCTGCGCACCCGGCTGTTCGAGAACGCCGCACTGTTCCGTCGGCGGATGACCGAGGAGGGCTTCGAACTGCTCGACGGCGAACACGCGATCATCCCGGTGATGTTCGGTGACGCCGCGAAGGCCGCCGCCGTGGCCGACACGATGCTCGAGCACGGGGTGTACGTCACGGCGTTCAGCTTCCCGGTGGTCCCCCGCGATGCGGCCCGCATCCGCGTCCAGCTCTCGGCAGCGCATTCACCGGAGGACATCGAGGCCTGCGTGCAGGCCTTCATCTCCGCCCGGTAGCCGGGGCACCGCACCATGAAGGAGGCCGATCCGCAGTAGCGGATCGGCCTCCTTCGTCCCTGCCTACGGGTGGGTGGCGGTGTTCGGTGGCAGATCCGGCTCAACCGGGGCCGCATGGACTCCATGCGGCTTCGCCTTGGCTGCCTTGCGTTGTCCACGCTTCTCCAGCCGGCCTTCGACCAGCTGGTACAACACCGGGACCAGGATCAACGTCAGTGCCGTGGAGGAGACCAGCCCACCGATGACCACGATGGCCAGGTCCTGGGAGATGAACCCGCTGGATCCGGTCACGCCCAGGGCCATCGGCGTCAGGGCGAAGATCGTCGCCAGCGCGGTCATCAGGATCGGACGCAACCGCTGCCGGGCCCCGTTGATCACGGCATCCCGGACGCTTTGGCCCTGGCGTCGGTACTGGTTGACCAGGTCGATCAGCACGATCGCATTGGTGACCACGATGCCGATGAGCATCAACAAGCCGATCATCGAGGCCACCCCCAACGGCTTGCCGGAGGCCAGCATGAGCAGGATCGCCCCGGTGGCCGCGAACGGGATCGACACCAGCAGGATCAGCGGCTGGAGCAGGGACCTGAACTCGGCCACCATCAGCAGGTAGACGATCGCGATGGCGACCAGCATGGCCAATCCCAGCTGCTTGAAGGAGTCCGTCTGCTGGGCGCTGACTCCACCGATCTCCACCGAGGCCCCCGCCGGCAGGTCGATGTCATCGACGGCGTCCGTGACCGAGGAGGTCACCGCTCCGAGTTCGCCATCTTCGGGGGTCAGCGAGACGGTGGCCACGAGCTGGCCGCCCTGCCGGCTGACCGAGGCGGGCACGCTGGTGGATTTGATGTCGGCGAGCTGGGAGAGCTTCTTCATCCCCGTGGCGCTGGGGACCGGGGAGTCCTTGAGTTCCTTCAACGTGGACACCGAGGTCCCGCTGTCGACGTAGACCGAGAGGTCCTTGCCGTCGAGCCGGATGCTGTCCACGGCCTGCGGGTTGGCGGCGGAGGCCACGATCCCCGAGACCTGCATTTCGGTCAGCCCGGACTTCGCGGCCTTCGCGCGGTCGACCACGACCTCGATCGTCGGCTGGTCGGCCGCCAGGTCGCTGGCGATATCCGTGGTGTGGGCGGTGTCCTTGAGCGCGGAGAGCACCTGGTCGGAGGCCTTGGTCAGGGCCTTCTTGTCGTCGTGGGCCTTGACGATCACGTCCACCGTGCTGCTGCCGTAGGCGGCAGCTTCCCCCACGGAGATGTCCTCGCCGTCGGGCAAGGCATCTAGGCGCTTCCGGATGCCCTCGCTGATGGCGCTCTGGTCCCCATCCGGATCGGTGTTCACCGTGTACGACGTCGAATCGGCGCCGCCGCCGAGCATGGCGGCTAGGCCTTCGCCGCCCACCCCCGCGGTGAGCAGGACGCTCTCGACGCCGTCGGAATCCAGCAGGGCCTTTTCGGTGGCCTCGGCCTGGCTGCTGATCGTCTTCAGATCGGCCCCGGTCTCGAACTCCTGGGTGACCTGCAGGCTGTTCTGCCCGGTGCTGCCCAGGAAGTCGACCTTCAACAAGGGCAGGATGCCGGCGGTCAGGACCAGGATCATCACGGCGCCGACCAGTGTCCAGACTGGGTGGCGCTGGGTGCCACGCAGGATCGGCAGGTAGGCGCGCTGCAGCCGGCTCTTGCGTTCCTTCACCTCGGAGGCGGCGCGGACCTCTGCGGGGTCGACGTCCTGCTGGGGCTGGTGCATGAACCAGTAGGCGAGGATCGGGACGATGGTCAGCGCCACGAACAGCGAGGAGAGCATGGCGATGGCGACCGTGAGGGCGAAGGGCCTGAACAGTTCCCCGACCACATCGCCGACCAGGGCGATGGGAAGGAAGACCATGATCGTGGTCAGGGTCGATGCGGTGATCGCCCCGGCCACCTCCTTCACCGCGGTCAGGATGGCGTGGCGTTTCTCCTCGCCGTAGCCCAGATGTCGTTTGATGTTCTCGATGACCACGATCGAGTCGTCCACCACACGGCCGATGGCGATGGTCAAGGCGCCCAGGGTGAGCATGTTCAGCGAATAGCCGCCCACATTGAGTCCGATGAACGTCACCAGCACGGAGATCGGGATGGAGATCGCGGTGACCAGCGTCGAACGCACCGAGAGCAGGAAGACCAGGATGACGATGACGGCAAAGGCCAGTCCCAGCAGGCCCTCAATGGCCAGGTGGTTGATCGACTGCTCGATGAAGGGCGCCTGATCGAAGATCGGGGTGATGGCGGCGCCGGCGCCCAGCGCGTCCTTGAACCCATCGAGCTTGTCGTTGACCGCGTGGGAGATGGAAACGATGTCGGCATCGGGCAGCGCGGTGACCTGGACGGAGAGGCTGGGCTCGCCGTTGGTCCGGGTGATGGAGGTCTGCTTTTCGTTGGTCACCTTCACCGAGGCGACGTCGCCGATGGTTTTCACCGGCCCGCTGGCGGGGGCCGCGGGGGCGGCAGGGGCCTGGCCCTCCGGGGCCTCCGAGTCCTGACCCGGGGCACCCTGACCCGGGGCATCCTGCCCCGGACCCTCCTGGCCGGGGGCTCCCTGGCCGTCGGCACCGGCGGCCGGGGCGGAGGGCAGCAGGGGCAGTGACTTGAGCGCATCGAGGGATTCGATCGCGTTGCCGGCCTGGACCGACACCGACTGGTCGTCCTCGACGATGGTGCCTGCGGGCAGGGTCGTTCCATTGGCCTTCAGGGCGGAGGAGATCGCCTGCTGTCCCAGCCCGGCGGCAGCGAGCTTCTTGGCGTCGGGGTCGATCGTGATCCGCTGTTTCGTCTCACCGCTGAGCTGGACGTCACGGACCCCCTCGATGCCCTGGATCTCCGGCAGGACTGCCTTCTCCAGGCTGTGGCTCAGGTCTTCGGCGGAGGCGTCGGAGGACGCCGTCAACATGACCACCGGAATATCCGAGGTGCTGCCGGCCAGGATCTCGGGGTCGGCCCCTTCGGGGAGTTTCGAGGAGACCGAATCGATGGCCTCGCGCAGACTTGATTCGACCTTGTCCTGGTCCAGGCCGTATTCGGTGGACACCGTGATGGTGGACACCGACGGGGCCGAGGACGCGGAAACGGTTTCGACCCCGCTGACGCCCTTGACGGCCTTGGACAGCGGCAGGCTGATCTGTTCGTCGATCAGCTCGGGGCTGGACCCGACGGCGGTGGTCAGGATCGTGGTCTGGGGAATGCTGATCGGGGGGATCAGCTCCTGCTTCAGCGAACCCATCGACACGAAGCCGGCCACGGCGATGATCAGGGTCAGGAGCGCGACGACAGCCCGGTTGGCCAGACTGAGGCGGGCGAGATGGTGCACGAGTGAATCCTTCGGCAGGCAGGGGGACGGGCAGCCGGTAAGCTGTGACCGAATAAGCATAGCTTGTGGCTAAGCATCAATGGGTATGGATGCTGCGGTCCAGGACGGAACGAGGGGCATGGACGAGCGGGAAGCACTGATGGGACGCATCGAGGCGCTGGAATCGAATGCCGACAGGATGAGTCGGGATGCCTCCCTGGAGGCGCTGCTCTCCCTGCCCCTGACCGTTCAGCAGCTCAAGGCCCTGGCCGTGGTGATCACCGCCAACGGGGATGCCACATCCCAGCGGATGTCCGAGATCCTCCACGTGTCCCTGGCCACGGTATCGGGGATCGTGGACCGGCTGGTCGGCCACGGGGTCGTGGAACGGATCCGCGATGAACGCGACGGCCGTTCACGCCGGCTGGTGGCCACCGATAGTGGCCGGCAGATGCTCCACTCGGTGATCATCGACGCCGACAGGTATCGCAAGGCCGCGATGGCCCGGTTGGCGGTCCCCGATCTGCGGGCCCTGGTCCAGGGGCTCGAGGCACTGGCCGCCGTCGCCCTGGTCGACGAGGGGACCGCGCCGGGATCCGTCTAGCGGCGGTCGTGGGAGACGACGGCGAGGAAACCCCGCCCGGAGATCTCCGGGGGCGCCGCATCGTTGCCGATGACGGTGTCGAGCCGTTCAAGTCCGAGGGGTTCCTCCCCCGGACCGCCCGACACCACCGCGTTGCCGTGGAGGAACACCGCGTGCTGGTCGTCGAAGACCGGGTGCGGGCGCTTCTTCGACAGTTCGAGGATGACCACGTGGCCCCGGTGGCCGGGCCCGGTGATCAGGTTCAGATCCCTGATCGGGCCCTCCGGCAGGGTGGCCCCGGTGTCCGCCCCGCCCTCGAAACGGAACGGCCGGTACTTCTGCAACCCGTGGTCGACGCCGTCGATGGTGAGCAGCATGAATTCCCCCTCGATGACCGTCAGGATCCTTTCGCACTCCGGGAACGCGGAGAAGGTGCCTGCGCGGGAGACCTCGGCGACGCTGAGACGCCAATTCCAGTCGGTACCGGGGGCCGGGGCCCCGGTACCGGATCCCGGCGGCTGTGAACGGGCGATCTCCACGGTGGAGCCACCCCCGTTGCGCCAGCGTTCGGCGCACAGGGAGGCGAAACGGATCAGGTGGGCCGGGGTGGGGGTGCTCATGCGCAGGTCCTGACGTCGGGGGTGTGGCGACTACTGTAGTGCCGACTCCGCGGCACCGTTGGCTGCTGCCAGCACCGTACCGTCGGCGACCAGGGTGTGGACCGCCTCGATTTCGGGGGCGAGGTAGCGGTCGGTGCCCGGGCCTTCAACCACCTGGCGGATCGCCGTGCGCACGGCGTCGACGACCGGGGAGGACTTCGAGGTCGCCAGACCGCCGTCGCGCATGTCCAGGGCGCGGGCGCTGGTGAGCAGCTCCACGGCCAGCACCCGCTGCAGGCCGTCGATCGAACGGCGCAGCTTCAACCCGGCGGACCACCCCATCGAGACGTGGTCCTCCTGCATGGCCGAACTCGGGATCGAGTCCACGGAGGCGGGGACGGCCAGGCGCTTGAGTTCGGAGACGATTCCGGCCTGGGTGTATTGGGCGATCATGTGCCCGGAGTCCACCCCGGGATCATCGGCGAGGAAGGCGTTGAGCCCGTGGCTGCGGGCCTTGTCCAGGAACCGGTCGGTGCGTCGCTCGGCGATGGAGGCCAGATCGGCCACGGCGATGGCGAGGAAATCCAGGACGTAGCCGACCGGGGCGCCGTGGAAGTTGCCGTTGGATTCGACCCGTCCGTCGGTGGTGACCACCGGGTTGTCGATGGCCGAGGCCAATTCCAGTTCGGCCACGGATTCGGCGTGGGCCAGGGTGGCGCGCACGGCGCCATGGACCTGGGGGGCGCAGCGCAGCGAGTAGGCGTCCTGCACGCGGGTGAAGGCGTGCGAGCCTTCCTTCTGTTCGGCAATCAGTGTTGAACCGGACAGTACGGCGCGCATGTTCGCGGCCGAGGTGATCTGCCCCGGATGCGGGCGCAGGGCGTGCAGATCGGCGGCGAAGACATCGTCGGTGCCCAGCAGACCCTCGATGCTCATGGCCGCGGACAGGTCGGCGGTGGCGACCAGGCGGTGCAGGTCCTCGGCGGCCATCAGCAGCATCCCCAACATGCCGTCGGTGCCGTTGATCAGTGCCAGGCCTTCCTTTTCGGCCAGTACGATCGGTTCGAGGCCGGCGGCGGCCAGGGCCTCGGAGGCCTCGACGCGTTCCCCGGCGGCGTTGTGGACCTTGCCCTCGCCCATGACGGCCAGCGCGCAGTGCGACAGTGGCGCCAGATCCCCGGAACAACCCAACGAACCGTATTCCCCCACGACCGGGGTGATTCCGGCATTGAGCACTGCGGCGTAGGCGCGGGCGACCTCGGGGCGGACCCCGGTCCGCCCGGTGGTCATGGTGTGCAGGCGGTTGAGCATCAGTCCCCGCACGATCTCCCGGTCGACTTCGGCGCCGGAGGAGGCGGCATGGGAGCGGATGAGTGAACGCTGCAGCTGGGCCCGGAGCTCGACCGGGATCTGCTTGGTGGCCAGGGCGCCGAAGCCGGTGGAGACCCCGTAATGCGGCCGGGTGTCGGTGACCAGCCCGTCGATGACCCGACGGGATTCGGCCATGGCGGACAGCGATTCCCCGGAGATCTCGACCCGTGCCTCATGACGGGCGACCTGCACGACGTCGTGGGCGGCCAGTGGCGCTGGGCTCAGGGTGATGGTCTCTGCCATGGGGTGTTCCTCTCGTTGGGTGCCTCCCGGATAGAAGGGCTTGCCAAGTAGTGGCATTCACGTTTCAATAAGTGAAACGTAAATTTTGTCTGGTGGCAAGACAGTGAACCGTCTGATCCACCCGGAGGCAACGAACCAGGAGGAGACATGGCCGAACCGTCCACCCGCACGGTGGAGCGGGCACTGCACCTGCTCGGTTCCGTCTGCGACGCGGGGCATCTCAGCCTCGCCGAGGCGGCCCGACAGACCGGGCTCTCCGCCTCCACCGCCCTGCGCTTATTGCGCACGCTGGAATCCAGCGGATTCGTCCGCCGCGAACCGGAAGCCGGCTACCGGCCGGGAATGCGGATCGTCCAGCTCGGTGCCCAGGCGCTGAGCCACGAATCCCTGGTCTCGCTGGCGATGGAATCCCTCCGTCATCTGGTGGCGGCCACCGGGGAGTCCGCCTATCTCAGCGTCCCCTCGGTCGGCGGAACGGCGGCGCGGCACAGCATCTACATCGCGGTGGAGGAGGGGACGCATTCGGTGCGCCACACCTCCTGGGTCGGCCGGAGCGTCCCGCTCGACAACAGTGCCGTCGGGGCCGTCCTGCGGGGCAGGACCCCAGCGGCCGGGTACGTGGTCGTGGACCGCGGCGTCGAAAAGGACGTCACGGCGATCGCCGCCCCCATCACCGTGGGCCGCGGGGACGAAACCCGGGTGATCGCTGCCCTGTCGGTGATTGCGCCGTCGTACCGGATGGACCCCGAACTGGTCACCCGGATCGGCCGCCAGGTCGCCGCCGAAGCCCACAGCATCCTCACCACCCACCAACTCGACACCGAAGCCGGCGACGACGCCGACAGCAAGGAGCAGACGGCATGAGCCAGTCCTTCACCCAGCACGACCCCGCCCGCACCATCCGTGCCGCCCGCGGGACCGGGCTGACCGCCAAGTCCTGGCAGACCGAGGCGCCGCTGCGCATGCTGATGAACAACCTGGATCCCGAGGTCGCCGAACGCCCCGAGGACCTGGTCGTCTATGGCGGCACGGGACGGGCCGCCCGGTCCTGGGAGGCCTACGACGCCATCACCCGCACGCTGGAGACCCTGGAGGACAACGAGACCCTGCTGGTCCAGTCCGGCAAACCCGTCGGGGTGTTCACCACCAATAAATGGGCCCCGCGCGTGCTGATCGCCAACTCCAACCTGGTCGGGGACTGGGCCACCTGGCCCGAATTCCGCAAGCTGGAGGCCGAAGGCCTGATGATGTACGGGCAGATGACCGCCGGCTCCTGGATCTACATCGGGACCCAGGGGATCCTGCAGGGCACCTACGAGACCTTCGGGGCCATCGCCCGCAAGCTCACCGGGGACCAGGACGGTACCTTGGCCGGCACGCTGACCCTCACCGGTGGCTGCGGCGGCATGGGCGGGGCCCAACCGCTGGCCGTGACGCTCAACGGCGGGGTCTGCCTGATCGTGGATGTCTCCGAGGAGAGGCTGCGCCGCCGCGAAGGCAAACGCTACCTCGACGAGGTGGAGACCGACCTGGACACCGCCCTGGCCAAGGTCCTGGCCGCCCAGGCCGAGCAGCGTGCGCTTTCCGTCGGTTACGTCGGCAACGCCGCCGAGGTCTTCCCCGAGCTGCTGCGCCGACACCGGGCGGGGGAGCTGAGCATCGACATCGTCACCGACCAGACCTCCGCCCACGATCCGCTGTCCTACCTGCCGGTGGAATACACCCTGGAACAGTGGGACGCCGAGGCGCAGGCCGATCCGATCGGCTTCACCAAGAAGGCCCAGGAATCCATGGCCGTCCACGTCGAGGCGATGGTCGGATTCCAGGACGCCGGAGCCGAGGTCTTCGACTACGGCAACTCCATCCGCGACGAGGCCCGCCAGGGCGGCTTCGCCCGGGCCTTCGCCTTCCCCGGTTTCGTCCCGGCCTACATCCGTCCGCTCTTCTGCGAGGGGCTGGGCCCCTTCCGCTGGGTCGCGCTCTCGGGGGACCCGGAGGACATCCGCGTCACCGATCAGGCGCTGAAGGAACTCTTCCCGGACAACGCCCACCTGCACCGTTGGCTCGACGCCGCCGCCGAGCACGTGGAGTTCGAGGGCCTGCCCGCCCGCATCTGCTGGCTCGGCTACGGCGACCGGGCCAAGGCAGGGCTCCTGTTCAACCAGCTGGTCGCCGACGGCAAGGTCTCCGCCCCCATCGTCATCGGCCGTGACCATCTCGACGCCGGGTCGGTGGCCAGCCCCTACCGCGAAACCGAAGCCATGGCCGACGGCTCCGACGCCATCGCCGACTGGCCGCTGCTCAACGCCCTGACCGCCGCCTCCTCGGGGGCCACCTGGGTGTCCATCCACCATGGGGGAGGGGTGGGCATCGGCCGCTCGATCCACGCCGGGCAGGTCTCCGTCGCCGACGGCACCGAGCTGGCCGCCGCCAAACTCGAGGCCCTGCTGACCAACGACCCGGGCATGGGCGTCATCCGCCACGTCGACGCCGGCTACGACCGCGCCTCCGAAGTCGCTGCCGAACGCGGCGTGCGCATCCCGATGGCGGAATAGCATGAACGAGATCAGCACCGTCAATTCACTGATGGCGGCCATCGCGGACACCGGACGCGATCGGCGCCGCGGCGGCTACACCCGCCCCGTCTACTCCACCCCCGAGCTGGAACTGCGTGAATGGTTCACCACCGAGGCCACCCGCCGTGGTCTCGCCGTCGAACGCGATCCCAACGGCATCATCTGGGCCTGGTGGGATCTGCCCGGCGCCGCATCCACCGAGGGGCGCCGCGGGGCCCTGGTCACCGGTTCGCATCTGGACTCGGTCCCCGGCGGCGGGGCCTTCGACGGCCCGCTCGGGGTCGCCTCGGCGCTGGCCGCCCATGACGTGTTGGCCGCCCGTGAAGCCGCGGGGGACCTGCAGCGCCACCGGGCCATGGCCATCGCCGTGTTCCCCGAGGAGGAGGGCTCCGCGTTCGGGGTCGCCTGCCTGGGGTCGCGGCTGCTCACCGGGGCGATCGAGCCGACGCGGGCGCTGAACCTGCGCGACGGATCCGGCACCACCTTCGCCGAGGCCTCGAAGGCCCAGGGGCTGGACCCCGCGGCCATGGGACGCGATGAGGCGGCACTGGCCCGGATCGGCGACTTCGTCGAATTGCACGTCGAGCAGGGGCTGGGGCTCAATGGTGAGGACCATGTCGATGCGGCCGGCCGCGGACCCGCGGTGGCCGTGGCCTCCTCGATCCTCGGACACGGCCGCTGGCGGTTCTCCGTGTCCGGGCAGGGAAACCATGCGGGAACCACCTTGATGACCGACCGGGCCGATCCGATGGTCGCTGCCGCCCAGATGGTGTTGGCCGTCCGGAAGACCGCAGCAGGCCAGACCGGGGCGCGGGCCACCGTCGGACGATTGGAACCACTCCCCGGCGGGACCAACGTCATCGCCTCCCGGATCGATTTCTGGATGGATGTGCGCCACCCCGACGATGCGGTCACCGCCATGCTGGTGGAGCGGATCCACGGCCAGGCACAGAAGATCGCCGCCTTCGAAGGCTGTTCGGTGACCATGACCGAGGAATCCTATTCGGGCACCGTGCATTTCGATGCCACCCTCACCCGGACCCTGCAGAACTCGGTGCGCCGCACCACTGCTGCGGCCCCCGCCCTGTCCACCGGTGCCGGGCACGACGCCGGGGTGCTGGCTGCCGAGGTCCCCACCGGGATGCTCTTCGTGCGCAACCCCTCGGGCATCAGCCATTCGCCCGAGGAGCACGTCGAGGACGAGGACGCCACCGCCGGCACCGTGGCCCTGGCCGACGCGCTGGAGGACCTGCTGTGAGCGGGGCCGCGGAAGACCTCGTGAAGGTGCCGGGCCCGGTGAACGCGCATTCGCATGCCTTCCACCGGATCCTGCGCGGGCGCACCCATGAGGGGGCGACCGGTGGGGCCGGGGACTTCTGGACCTGGCGCGAACGGATGTATGCCGCCGCCGACCAGCTGGATCCGGCCGGCTACGAACAGCTGGCCACCGCGGTGTTCGCCGAGATGGTGGTCAGCGGGTTCACCGCCGTCGGCGAATTCCATTACCTGCACCATGGCCCCGATGGCACCCCCTATCCCGACCATGACATGGAACGCGCTCTGGCCCGGGCCGCCCGGGCCGCGGGAATCCGACTGGTCCTGCTGGACACCTGCTATTTGTCCGGCGGACTCGATGCCGAGGGGGCCCCGGTGGAGCTCAATGCCACCCAACGACGCTTCTCCGACGGAGACGCCGCCGGGTGGGTGGGCCGCCATGCCGCCTTGCGGGCGGCCCTGGCCTCCGAGGAACCCGCCACCGGGGCCGACGGGGCGGGCCTGGTGACTCTGGGCGCGGCCCTCCACTCGGTACGGGCCGTCCCTCTCCAGGCCCTGCCGGTCATCGCGGCGGCCCTGGAACCGGGCGAGCCGCTGCATGTGCACCTCTCCGAGCAGCCCGCGGAGAACCAGGGGTGCCTGGCCGCCCACGGGGTGAGCCCCACCGCCCTGTTGGCCGGGCAGGGGCTGTTGGGTCCACGCCTGTCGGCGGTCCATGCCACCCACCTCACCGAGGCCGATATCGCCGCCCTGGGGGCCGCCGGCTGCTCGATCGTGATGTGCCCGACGACGGAGGCCGATCTGGCCGATGGCATCGGCCCGGCGCGGGCCCTGGTCGACGCCGGGGCGAACCTCGCCCTGGGCACCGACCAGCATGCGGTCATCGACCCGTATCTGGAGATGCGGGCCCTGGAATACGGTGAACGCCTCCGCAGCGGGATCCGCGGCCGCTTCGCCCCGGCGGAGCTGTCGGCGGCTTCGCGGGCCGGGGGGCTGCGCAGCCTGTCCCTGCCCGGCAACGACGACCACCTCCTGGTTGACGCCGGTAGTCTGCGCACCGCCGGTAGCCGGGTGGCCCAGCTGCCCTTGACGGCCACCGCCGCCGACGTCCACGCTGTGGTCATCAATGGCGTCGAGGTCGCCCGGGAGGGAATCCACACCCGGCTCGGCGATCCTGCCGCCTTGTTGAGGACCTTCATCTACGAGCATCGGGAGTTCGCATGAGTGCCACCTTGGTGACCAATGTCGGGGAATTGACCACGCTGGACCCTGACGCACGGGTATTGGCCGGTGCCGCCGTGGTCATGGACCGGGGGCGTATCGCCTGGATCGGGCATCCCCGCCAGGCCCCGGCGGTGGATACCGTGTACGACGCCGGGGGCCGGGCCGCGCTGCCGGGCTGGGTGGATTCCCATACCCACCTGATGTTCGCCGGGGACCGGGCCGCCGAATTCGAGGCCAGGATGGCCGGCGCCGACTACGCGGCCGGGGGGATCAGCGTCACCATGGAGGCGACCCGGACCGCCACCGATTACGAACTCACCCGACTGCTCATGGGCCGGGTGGCCGAGGCCGCCGCCGGGGGGACGACCTACCTGGAGACCAAGACCGGCTACGGCCTGGATGTCACCGAGGAAGCCCGCCACGCCCGGATCGCCTCCACGATCGTGGACCAGGTCACCTATCTGGGCGCCCATCTGGTCCCGCCGGGCGCCGACGCCGAACAATACACCGATCTGGTCTGCTCCGACATGCTCTCCGCCGTGCGCCCCTACGTGAAATGGGCGGATGTGTTCTGCGAACGCGGCGCCTTCACCGAAGACCAATCCCGCAGGGTCCTGGCCGCCTCCCGTGATGCGGGCCTGGGCCTGCGGGTCCACGGCAACCAGCTCGGTCCCGGGCCGGGGGTGCGGTTGGCCGTGGAATTCGGGGCCGCGAGCGTGGACCATGTGAACCACCTCGACGAGGCGGATGTCGACGCGCTCGCCGGATCCTGGTCCGGTTGGGATGCCGCGAGCGGAACGGGGGAATCCGGGACCGTGGCGACCTGCCTGCCCGCCTGCGACCTCTCGACCCGGCAGCCGCTGGCCGAGGGGCGCCGGCTGCTCGACGCCGGCGTCCAGATCGCCCTGGCCTCGAACTGCAACCCGGGGACCAGCTACACCAGTTCGATGGCCTTCTGCGTTTCCACGGCGGTGCTGCAGATGCGCCTGTCCCTGACCGAGGCCCTGCAGGCCGCGACGATGGGCGGGGCCCTGGCCCTGGGGGTGCAGGACCAGGTGGGCAGCATCGAGGTCGGCAAACGGGCGGATCTGCAGCTGCTCAACGCACCGTCGGCGGCCCATCTGGCCTACCGACCGGGCATGCCGTTGACCGGGGCCGTCTGGCGGGCCGGGCAGCGGGTGGATCGGACCGCCGTGGGGTCCGCGCCACTGGCCTAGTATTCACCTATGCGTAGCAAGAGCCTGTGGCCGGAAATCCTGATCGTCCTGGGGCTCTCGCTGGGGCAGTCCGCCCTCTACGCGATCGTTTCGCTGATCGACAAGCTCAGCCGCGGCCCGCTGGGATCACAGACGACCACGCTGAATAATTCGCTCAGCAACCGGCAGTACTTTGATCTGACCTACCAGCTGATGGACATCATGTTCGCCCTGGTTCCGGTCGCCCTGGTGTTCTACCTGTTCTATCTGGCCGGCAGGAACGGGTTCCGTGCGCTCGGATTCGATCTGCGCCGGCCCGGAAAGGATTCATGGCAGGGGGTGGGGCTCTTCGTGCTGATCGGGGTCGGCACCCTGGGGCTCTACGCCGTGGGCCGGACGCTGGGGGTGACCACGGCCCTCGTCCCCGAGGCGCTGGAACCATATTGGTGGACCATCCCGGTGCTGGTGCTCTCGGCCATCCGGCACGGGATCCTGGAGGAGACGATCATGATCGGGTACCTCTTCGACCGGTTGCGGCAGCTGGGCTGGGGGACCTGGCCGATCATCCTCACCAGCGCGGTGGTGCGGGGCAGCTACCACCTCTACCAGGGGTTCGGTCCGTTCCTGGGCAACGCCGTCATGGGGGTGATCTTCGGCTGGATCTACACCCGGACGGGCCGGGTCATGCCATTGGTCATCGCCCATGCGCTGCTGGATATCGCCGGTTTCGTGGGGTATTCGCTCATCGGTTCGGCGATCGGGTTGGGAACCTAGCCACCCCTGGACCTACAGCTTGTAGGCAAACGCCTACAGGGTGTAGGTTCAATGCATGAAACGTGCACCCCTTCACCAGGCAGCAGTGGTCCAGGCAGCCGCCGAACTGGCTGACCGGGATGGCTTCGAGGCCATCACGGTCTCGGCGTTGGCCCGGGAGGTGGGCGTCCGCCCGGCCAGCCTCTACTCGCATGTCAAGGATCTGGCAGCCCTGCTGGACGGGGTGCACGAACTCGTCCTCGGCGAGGTGGCCGAGGCGGTGGCCGCGGGGATCGCTGGGCGCTCCGGATACGAGGCGCTCGTGGGTCTGGGTGAAGCCCAGCGCGACTTCGCCGGGCAGCACCCCGGCCGGTGGGCCGTCCTGGCACGGCCCGCCACGCCGAAGACCGCACGCTCCGCGGGGGCCATCCGCCTCGTTGACCTCACCTTCTCGGTGCTCCGCGGCTACCGCCTGCCGGAGACCGAACTGGTGCACGCGACCCGATTCATGGGCGCCACGGTCAACGGGTTCCTGGCCCTGGAACGGGCCTCCTCCTTCGAGCACCGCGACGAGCAGACCCGGACGTCTTGGCATCGCGCCCTGGAAGCCCTCGACCGCGCCCTGGCTAGCTGGCCCACCACCACAGAGCAGGAGCACTGATGATCACGACCGACCTCACCACAGACCTCGTCCGGGGCGCCGCCGAACTCGAGCAGACCCCCGACGGGATGCGGATCCACCGGCTGCCGGCCTGGGTGCGCCGGCAATACCCTGAACAGACCCTCATGGACCGTGAATCCCAGCCCGCGGGCGTCCGCATTGTCGTGAGGACGACTGCGACCCGGATCAAGCTCGTCTCCCATTCGACGCACACCGCGTTCCGGGGGAGCGAAAGGCCCCGTGGCCGCATCGACGTCTTCGTCGACGGCAGCCTCCAGCTCGGCGACGAACTCACCGGCGGGGACGCCGTGGAAATCGACATGGCCGCCGGCTCGATGCACCACGTGGCCGGGCCCCACCACACAACCGTCGTGGAGGGCCTCGCGCCAACGGAGAAGACGCTCGAATTCCACCTCCCCCACAATGAATCCCTGGAGTTGATCAGCCTCTGCTCCGACAAGCCGCTCCACCCCGCGCCCCGGACCCGTCCGCTGTGGGTCCACCACGGCAGCTCCATCAGCCAGGGATCGAACGCGGCATCCCCCAGCGGGATCTGGCCCGCCGTGGCAGCCCGCCGGGGCGGGGTCGAACTGCACAACCTCGGCTTCGGGGGCAGCTGCTTCGTGGACCCCTTCATGGCGCGGGTGATCCGCGATGCGCCAGCGGACGTCATCAGCGTCAAACTCGGCATCAACATCGTGAACCTGGATGCCATGCGCGTGCGGACCCTGGTCCCGGCCATCCACGGATTCCTTGACACCATCCGCGAGGGGCATCCCACCACGCCGCTGGTGTTGATCTCCCCGATCTTCTGCCCGATTCACGAAAGCACGTCGGGCCCCGGCACGATCGTCCCGGAGAGCCTGGGGACCAGCCAGGTCAAGTTCAGCGCGACGGGGACCCCAGGGGATGAATCGGCGGGACGGCTGACCTTGGAGGTCATCCGCCGCGAGATGCGCTCCCTGGTCGAAGACCGGGCGGACGATGCGAACCTGTACTTCCTGGACGGACTCGAGCTGTATGGGGCCCCGGACGAGGCCGAGCTGCCGCTGCCGGACAACCTGCATCCGGATTCCGCAACGCATCAGCTGATCGGCGATCGCTTCGCCGATCGGGTCTTCGCCGCCGACGGACCCTTCGCGGCGGTGCCGCGGCACTGATCCGGGACGGCACAGAGCGAAAACGACGGCGGCCCGCGGGCCGCCGTCGTTCGGTGTTCCACCTCCGTGAGCGGATCAGAGGGTGATGGTCCCCGAGGGGGTCTCGAAGGTCACCGTCATGATTCCCGGGGTGCCATTGGGGGCCTCCCACTGGACTTCGACATCGCCCAACGGCGACTCCGAGGGGGTGCCCAGCCATTCGCGGACCCGTTCGACCGAACCGGCGATCGCGATCCCGGAGATATGCCCCTGCGGATCCAATGCCCGGGAGGGGTGCAGGTCCTCGGTGCCGGTATCCCAGCGCAGCATGTAGGGCACCTGCGGGTCGGCGATCAGGCCCTTGATGCCGATCTGCTGCCACGTCAGTTCTTGGCCGTCGGGGAACTTGCGGTTGCCCGGGACCGATGACCGGCCCAGACGTTCCTCGAACGGGGCCAGGTCGTCAACGGCGACGCACCAACCCATCCATCCGCCACCCATCTCCGATCGGGCCCGGACGGCCTGGCCGAACGGCGCCTTGTCCGAGGACGGGTGGTCCAGGACCTCCACGACCTCCAGGTACTGGGTGTTCTTCAACGGGAAAATGACGTTCCTGGTCCCGAAGCGGGGATGAATGCCTCCCTTGACGGACTCGATCCCCAGAGTCTTGCCGACACGGGCGGCCGTCGCGGCCAACCCGTCTGGTCCACATGCGTACGAAACGTGATCCAACCTCATCATGGCTTCATGATCGCACTTTGTGAGGTGCGTCTCGACTTAGGGTGCCCTAAATCACCATGGTTCGTATTTTCCTCGACCCGTTTCCCGGGCCTCCATCGCGGCCGTCAGGAGGGGGACCGGACGGGGGAGGGGGAGGAATGTTGCGCCCTGCGGTCATATTGACGCCGCGTTGTTGCGGCGGCCGCCCCGATCCACAACACTGGAGGCAGGTCATGAGTGCCAGCGCGAAACCCCGGTTTGCTGGCCGGCAACCCTCCACTCGCGGTGGGGTGCCCCGGGTGAAGACCTGGTTCGCCTCCACAAGGAGAACGGACAAGCGCGGGTCACCTCCCGGCGTTCCCTTCCGGGACCGCCGTGGAACAGGGGCCCCTGAGTCGTAGAAGGGGACAGAAATGTCTGCATCATGGTCTTTTGAAACCCGCCAGGTCCACGCCGGACAGGCACCGGATCCCACCACCGGGGCCCGGGCGCCGCCGATCTACCAGACGACGTCGTATGTCTTCCCCAGCGCCGAGAGTGCCGCAGCACGCTTCGCGCTGAAGGAACTCGAGCCGATCTACACCCGCATCGGCAACCCGACGCAGGAAGCCGTCGAAACCCGGATCGCCGACCTCGAAGGCGGGGTCGGGGCCCTGCTGCTGGCCTCGGGCCAGGCGGCGACCACGCTTTCGATCCTCAACCTCGCGGGAGCCGGGGACCATATCGTGGCCAGCCCGAGCCTCTACGGGGGAACGCAGAACCTGTTCAAGCACACGTTGAAGCGCCTCGGCATCGAGGTCACCTTCGTGGAGGATCCCGACCACCTGGATTCCTGGCGGGCCGCGGTGAAACCGAACACCAAGGCATTCTTCGGTGAGGTCATCTCCAATCCGCGCCAGGACGTCCTGGATATCGAGGGCGTCAGCACGGTGGCCCACGAAGCCGGGGTCCCGCTCATCGTGGACAACACCCTGGGCACCCCGTACCTGGTCCGCCCCATCGAATTCGGTGCCGACATCGTGGTGCACTCGGCCACGAAGTACCTGGGCGGGCACGGAACCTCCGTCGCCGGGGCCATCGTTGATTCGGGCAACTTCGACTTCGCGGCCGACCCGGAACGCTTCCCGGAATTCAATACCCCCGACGAGTCCTACAACGGGCTGGTCTTCGCCCGCGATCTGGGGGTCGACGGCGCCCTGGGGGCGAACCTGGCGTTCATCCTCAAGGCGCGCGTCCAGTTGTTGCGCGATCTGGGTTCGGCGGTCTCCCCGTTCAACGCCTTCCTGATCGCCCAGGGCCTGGAAACCCTGAGCCTGCGCATGGAACGCCATGTGGCCAACGCGCAGAAGGTCGCCGAATGGCTCGAGGCCCACGCCCAGGTCGACTCCGTCGCCTTCGCCGGCCTGCCCTCCAGCCCCTGGTACGAACTCGGCCGCAAATACGCCCCGCGGGGCGTCGGCGCGGTCCTGGCCTTCGAGATCTCCGGCGGCGAACCGGCCGGCCGGGCCTTCGTCGACGGCCTCGAACTGCACTCCAACGTCGCCAACATCGGCGATGTGCGCTCGCTGGTGATCCACCCGGCCTCCACCACGCACTCCCAGCTCTCCGACGCCGAACGCGCCGCGGCCGGGGTGGGAGCCGGACTGGTGCGCCTGTCGGTGGGCATCGAGCACATCGACGACATCATCGCCGACCTCGAGGTCGGTTTCGCCGCCGCGGCCGCCGCCGGGGACGAAGCCGCAGAGGCCGCCCCGGAAGTCCAGGCCGTCCGGTGAGCCAGGGCGTCGGCGACGTGAGGGAACGACGTCAGGCCCCCGGGGCGCCGTTGATCCGTGACGGCATCCTCAAATGCGTGCCCATCGGCGGCTACCGCTTCGAGACCGGCGGCTGGCTGCCCGAGGTGATGATCGGCTACGAGACCTGGGGGACCCTGGACGCCCGGGCCTCCAATGCGGTGCTGTTGCTGCACGCCCTGACGGGGGATACCCATGTCTCCCGGGGGCACAGCCAGGAAGAAGGCTGGTGGGAAGGACTCGTGGGTCCGGGAAAGACGATCGATACCGACAGGTTCTTCGTCGTGGCCCCGAACATGGTCGGCGGCTGCTATGGCTCCAGCGGGCCCTCCAGCCTCGACCCCGACGGGCAGGCCTGGGGCTCCCGGTTCCCGTTCACCACGGTGCGGGATTCGGTGCGCACCGAGGCCCGGTTGGCCGACTACCTGGGCATTTCACGCTGGCACTCCGTCCTGGGCGGTTCCCTCGGTGGAGCGCGAGCGTTGGAATGGGCGGTGGAATACCCCGAACGCGTGGCCCGGTGCGCCGTCATTGCGGCCACCGCGGTCGCCTCCGCCGAACAGATCGCCTTCGGGCAGATCCAGACGCAGGCCATCCGGCTGGATCCGGACTTCTCCGGTGGCGACTTCTACGGAGCGGCGCCCTCGGCCGGCGCCCTCGACGCCGTCGGCACCGTGGCCCGGGGCAGTGGCACCGGCCCCCTCGCGGGGCTGGGGATCGCCCGCCGGCTGGCCCACATCACCTACCGTTCCGAGCCGGAACTGGAGATCCGTTTCGGGCACGAGGGCCAGGCCGAGGAGGACCCCTTCGGCAGCCCCGGCTTCGACCGGGGCCGGTACCAGGTCGAAAGCTATCTGGACCACCAGGCCGGCAAGCTGGTGACCCGCTTCGACGCGAACTCCTACATCGTGCTCACCGAGGCACTGGTGGGGCATGACGTCGGACGGGGACGGGGCGGGGTCGAGGCCGCCCTGGCCCGGACCGGCGGGGTGGAATTCCTCATCGCCGCCGTCGACAGCGACCGGCTCTACGGCCCGCAGCAGTCCGAGCGCCTGGCCGCTGCCCTGCCGGAGACACCGCAGGTCCAGTACATCCATTCACCGATCGGCCACGATGGCTTCCTGACCGACATCGAACAGTTGAACCAGGTCCTTCGTTCGGGGTTCTACGCCTGAGGGCCCCGCCCCGGGAACCTAGTCCGCGTCGTTGCGCGGATCCCCGGCACCCACGCTGTGGGGGGTCCCGCCCGGGGAAAAGGGCATGGCCTGCGGGCGTTTGGCCGTGATTCCGTCACCGCTGGACTGGTGCCGAAGCCGCCGCAGCACCCAGGGCGCCAGATGCGTGCGCGCCCAGACCAGGTCCTCACGCCGGGCCACCCTCCAGGGCTTGGGCTCCGAGGGGCTCGGCTCCAAGGCCGTGAGCTCGTGTTCGACGTTGAGGGCATCCAGGGCCATCATCGCAATGGTGTGGTGGCCCAGCGGTGAGAAGTGCAGCCGGTCCGGGGCCCACATCCGGGGTTCGTGGAGCTGGCGCATCGCCCACATATCGGCGACGACCGCGTCATGGCGGGCGCCGATGGCCCGCAAGTTCTCGTTGTAGATGGCCACCCGGCCGCGCATCGAGCCCAGGACCGGGGTTTCACCGATATCGGGGCCGTTGAACAGCAGGACCGTGGCCCCGGTGGCCGAGAGCTCGCCGATGAACCGGTCCATGGTCACCGCCAGGGCATCGGGATCCCCACCGGGGCGCAGCACGTCGTTGCCCCCGGCGCAAATGGTGATCAGGCCCGGGCGGAGTTCCAGGGCGGGTTCCAGCTGCTCCTCATGGATCTGGTCCAGCAGCCGGCCGCGGATCGCCAGGTTGGCATAGGCGAAGTCCTCCGCCTGCCGGCTGAGCTGCTCGGCGACACGGTCGGCCCAGCCACGGTGTCCGCCGGGGCTCTGCGGATCCGGATCCCCGATGCCCTCGGTGAAGGAGTCGCCGAGGGAGACCATGCGGCGCCAGGGGTGGCGGATCGCGTCGCCGGGGGACGTGGACGAGGGGTCGGACTGGTCCGGTGCGGAGGAAGCATCATTGTTACTCACGGGTACATCATTTCACCGGGCGCCCGGGTTTACCACCCCGGGACACGACCGGCAGGCACGCCGGAAGCGATGCCGCGTCCTGTGGCCGGGCGCGCCGGCGTGATTCAATGGCCGCATGACTGAGACTTTGCCCCAGCCCGTCGTTGCCTGGTCCCGCCCCGAATCCGAGCGGGAGGGCACCCCCCCTGCTGGTCCTGTTCCATGGCTACCTTTCCCATGAGAAGGACCTGATCGGCCTGGCCCCGATGCTGCCGGAGGAATTCACCCTGGCCTCGGTGCGTGCCCCCTACGCCATGGGCCCGGGCTACACCTGGTTCCCGCTGATGGAGGACCTGGACTACTCGCTGGAGAAGGTCGTGGAGTCGGTGCAGCAGGTGTGGGCCTGGCTGGAGGAGGTGAAGGAACAGCACGCATCGGTGACGCTCCTGGGCTTCTCCATGGGGATGGCCGTGGCGACCTCGGTCCTGCGCCACCGACCGGAGGAGATCGACGCCGTCGTCGGACTGTCGGGATTCGCGATCCAGGCCGCCGGACACGAATTCTTCAACGACCAGGCCACGAAGGCGGCCCGGACGCCGATGTTCTGGGGACGCGGACAAGCCGACCCGGTGATCACCGAGGAGAAGATCGATTTCACCCTGGACTGGGCCGGGGAACACACCGACCTGACCAAGATGCTCTATGCCGGAATGGGCCACAGCGTATCGGAACCGGAAATGAAGCATGTGGGCGAGTTCCTGCGCCACCACGTGCTGGACTAGGACCCGGCGGAGTCGCGCCTACTCGGAGGTGACGATCACCGACTCGTCGGCCAGGGCGATCACATCGTCGATCTTCAACTGCCGGCCCCGGCGGGTCTCGATCTCACCGTTGACCTGAACCATCCCGTTTTCGATGAGCTCCTTGGCATGGAAACCGTCCTCGGCCAGGCTCGCCAGCTTCAGTAGCTGCCCCAAACGGATCGAATCGTCGCGGATGCTGATGGGCCGGGGCTGTTCTGCTGTCATGAGACCATCTTGCGTCACGAGCAGGTCCGGCCGCCACCGCGGCGATAGCATGTCCAACGATGACCCCAGTGATTGCTCCGCGGGCGAAGGCCCGGCACCTTCCGTTATGGGCCGGTCTGGTCCTGGCCATCATCGGGGGACTGATGATGCCCATCCAGGGCCGGATCAACGGCGGGCTCGCTGAACGGATGGGGGACCCGAACGCCGCGGCGGCCATCAGCTTCGCCGGCGGGACCGTGGTCATGATGCTGGCCTCGGTCCTGCTGCCGCGGGGGCGGGCCGGACTGGTGGCCATGCGCCGGGCCGTGGCCGGACGAGAATTCCCACGCTGGTACCTGCTGGCGGGGATCAGCGGCGGCTACATCGTCTTCGGACAGAGCCACGCGGTGCCCCTGATCGGCGTCGCACTGTTCACCGTGGCCATCGTGACCGGACAGACCATGAGCGGGCTGATGGTCGACCGGGTCGGATTCGGCCCCGGGGGCAAACGCTTCATCACCGCCCGGCGGATGGCCGGGGCCGTACTGATGATCATCGCCGTACTGTGGGCGGTATCGCCCCGGCTGGAATCCTCCGCCGACGGGCTCTCCTGGCTGGTGCCGGTGCTCCTGCCGTTCACCGCAGGGCTGTTCATGGGGTTCCAGCAGGCCATGAACGGGACCCAGACCGCCGCCTACGGCACCCCCATCACCGCCACCCTGGTCAATTTCCTCGTCGGGGGAACCGCCCTGTTCATCCTGTGGGGCCTCAGCTCCCTCGGGGGTGAACACCAGCTGTCCTTCCCCGCCGAATGGTGGCTCTACACCGGAGGGGTCTTCGGCTGCGTGTTCATCGCCATCGGCGCCCTGCTGGTCAAATCCCTGGGCGTGCTGATCTCCGGATTATGCATGATCGCCGGACAACTCGTCGGCTCGCTGGCCATCGACCTGATCCTGCCGGCCCCGGGCACCGTCATCGCCGTGGCGACGTTGCTGGGCACCCTGCTGACCCTGGCCGCCGTCGTCCTGGCCAGCGTCCCGGCCGGACGGCTGGCCCGGCCCACGCGGGGGCGCCGGTAGGTGAAATTGCCTGCGGACACGGCGATCACGTTAGGCTTGGCCGATATTGTTACCCCGCTACGGACCGCAACCAGCGGCCTCGTAAACCATTGGAGTTGAATTCATGGCGCCCCAGTCCCCGCTCGATCAGGTCATCTCCCTCGCCAAACGGCGCGGCTTCGTCTTCCAGGCCGGTGAGATCTACGGTGGATCCCGCTCCGCCTGGGACTACGGCCCGCTGGGGACCGAACTGAAGGAAAACATCAAGCGCGAGTGGTGGCAGTCCTTCGTGCGCGGCCGCGACGACATGGTCGGCCTGGACTCCTCGGTCATCCTGCCCAAGGCGGTCTGGGAGGCCTCGGGGCATGTGGCGACCTTCACCGACCCGCTGGTCGAGTGCACCAGCTGCCATCGACGCCACCGCGAAGACCACCTCATCGAGGCCTTCACCGCCAAGAAGAAGCGCGACCCGGTCGATGGCATGTCGGAGATCGCCTGCCCGGATTGCGGGAACAAGGGCGGCTGGACCGAACCGCAGCTCTTCTCCGGCCTGGTCAAGACCTACCTCGGCCCGGTGGACAACGAAGCCGGGCTGACCTTCCTGCGCCCCGAAACCGCCCAGGGCATCTTCGTGAACTTCAACAACGTGCTCACCACCTCGCGCAAGAAGCCCCCGTTCGGCATCGGCCAGATCGGTAAGGCCTTCCGCAACGAGATCACCCCGGGCAACTTCATCTTCCGCACCCGCGAATTCGAGCAGATGGAGATCGAGTTCTTCACCGCCCCCGAAGACGCCGGGCACTGGTACCGGGAATGGATCGACGCCTGCTGGGCCTGGTTCCTGGATCTGGGCATCAACCCGGAGAACATGCGCCAGTACGACGTTCCCGACGGGGAACGCGCCCACTACTCGGCGGGTACCGTCGATTTCGAGTACCGCTTCGGTTTCAAGGGCTCCGAATGGGGCGAGCTGATGGGGGTGGCCAACCGGACCGATTACGACCTGGGGGCCCACACCGCAGGCTCGGGCACCGAACTGAGCTACTTCGACCAGGCCACCGGCGAGCGGTTCACCCCCTACGTCATCGAGCCCTCCTTCGGCTTGACCCGCGCGATGATGGCATTCCTGGTGGATGCCTACACCGAGGACGAGGCCCCGAACTCCAAGGGTGGCGTCGATAAGCGCACCGTGCTCAAGCTGGACCCGCGGCTGGCCCCGGTGAAGGCCGCGGTGCTGCCGTTGAGCCGCAACGAGGAACTCACCCCCAAAGCCAAGGAACTGGCCGCCGAGCTGCGCAAGCACTGGAACGTGGACTTCGACGATTCCGGGGCCATCGGCCGCCGCTACCGTCGCCAGGATGAGATCGGCACCCCGTTCTGCATCACCGTGGACTTCGACACGCTCGAGGACCACGCGGTGACCATCCGTGAACGCGACACCATGAACCAGGAACGAGTGGCCCTGGACCAGGTGAAGTCCTACCTGGCCACGCGTCTACTCGGCGCCTGAGCCCCCACGGGCCGGCCACCCCACGGTGGCCGGCCCGCAGTCGTTTCACCACCTCCAACTCGCATCAGGAGCATCATGAGCAACCTCACCTACCGGCCGTGGCAAGAAGGCGACGACCTGGCCCTCCTGGAGATCCTCGGGGATCCATCCACACCACAGGCCCATATCGACCGCACGATGCTCCGTGCCGATGGTGATGACCCGTGGGCCCGCACGCTCGTCGCCGTCGACGAGGGCGTCCCGGTCGGCGCCGGCACGCTGTTCGAGTCCTCGCTGCACCCCGACCGGCTGTGGTTCTTCGTGGAGGTCGCCCCGGGCCTGCGCCGCCAGGGGGTCGCCACCGAACTGCTGCGGCGGCTGCGCGAATTCCCGGCCCCGTCGGGGGTCACCGCACTGAAGTCCAGGTACACGGTCGAAGGCGCCGAAGGTGAAGCAGCGGCCGCCTTCACGGTCTCCCTCGGCCAGGAACAGATCCAGAGGTCCCGCGGGGTCGTCGTGGAACCGGACTCCTTGCGCCTGCCGGTCTTCGAGGACGAAGGACTGACCCTGGAGGAGGCCGCCACCGGGTCGGTGGAGCTCTCCCAGGTGGTCGCGGACTTCTACAACGCGGTCCACGAGTGGGACCGGGCGCAGATGACCCTGGGCCGTGCCCAGACCATGCTGCTCAACGAGGCCACCGGGGCCAAGGGCGCCATCGTGCTGCGCGACAAGCCCAAGGAATCCGGCGGCAAGATCCTCTCCTTCGCGATCAGCTACGAGCCCGACCGCGTCGACGCCCCGGCCGATGTGCTCATGGGCTGGGACCCCTCCCTTTCCGACTCCGAGGCCCGTGAGGCGGTCCGCGGTCTGCTGGCCATGCTGGCCCACCAGTACCCGGTCAAGCTCGAAGTCGACGACGCCATGGCCCCGCTCGCGGATCTGACCGATGAACTGATCACCGCCGGATCGGCGACCGTGGTGACCACGACGATCATCGTCGCCAACTAATGCACCCAGGCCGCCGGGGAGGGCCCTTCCCGGCGGCGGCATTCGGAGGATCGGCCCGTTCTTGACACAATGGGGTCGTGAGCGTGATTACCCCCGATACCCCGACCCCGCCCCAACTGATGCTGCCCCCGCTGCAACTGGGCCATCTCACGGTGGACACCCCCGTCGTCCTGGCCCCGATGGCCGGCATCACCAATGCCGCCTTCCGGCGCCTGTGCCGGGAGTACGGCGGCGGGTTGTTCGTCTCCGAGATGGTGACCTCCCGCGCGCTGGTCGAACGCAATGAACAGTCGTTGCGGATCATCTCCCACGATGACGACGAAGGCATCCGCTCGGTCCAACTCTACGGGGTGGACCCGGCCACCGTCGGCGCCGCGGTGCGGCTGATCGTCGAGGAGGACCGCGCGGACCACATCGACCTGAACTTCGGCTGCCCGGTCCCCAAGGTCACCCGGCGCGGTGGGGGAGCGGCCCTGCCGTGGAAGACGGATCTGTTCACCTCCATCATCCAAGCCGCCACCCGCGAAGCAGCCCGCGGGGACGTCCCGCTGACCATCAAGATGCGCAAGGGCATCGACGAGGACCACCTGACGTTCATCGAGGCCGGGAAAATCGCCCGTGATGCCGGCGTCGCCGCCGTGGCCCTGCACGGGCGCACGGCGGGCCAGCATTATTCCGGGAAGGCCGACTGGGACGCGATCGCCGAACTGCGCAACGCCCTGCCCGATATCCCCGTGCTAGGCAACGGGGACATCTGGAGCGCGGAGGACGCCGTCGCCGTGGTCGAGCAGACCGGGGTCGACGGCATCGTCGTGGGCCGTGGCTGCCAGGGCCGGCCCTGGCTCTTCGGGGACCTTCAGGCCGCCTTCGAGGGATCCGATCGCCGGTTCCGTCCCGGGCTGGCCGAGGTGGCCACCAGCTTCCAACGCCACGCCGAACTGCTGGTCGAGTACTTCGAGGACGAGGGCAAGGCGCTTCGGGACATCCGCAAACACGTGGCCTGGTACTTCAAGGGCTACGCGGTCGGCGGGGACCTGCGGGCGGCCCTGGCCGCCGTGGAGACGTTGGACTCGCTGGCCGAGTTGCTCGCTGAACTCGATGCCGACGTGCCCTACCCCGGGGGCGGCGCCGAAGGCCCCCGCGGCCGGGCGGGATCGCCGAAACGCACGCATCTGCCCGACGGGTGGCTGGACAGCAGGTCCATGGACGAGGAGCACCGTGCGATGATCTCCGCCGCCGAACTGGACGTGTCAGGTGGTTGAGCGGCAGACCCGCCGCAGCCCGGCCGGCTACACGCCCTTCGACGAGGAACGCTGGGTCGGCGAACCGGAGAAGCTCGCTTACCGCACCAGCTTCGAACGCGACCGGGCCCGCGTCCTGCACTCCTCGGCACTGCGCCGGCTGGGGGCCAAGACCCAGGTCGTGGCCCCCATGTCCGATGATTTCGTGCGCACCCGGCTCACGCATTCGCTCGAAGTCGCCCAGGTCGGCCGCGAACTCGGGGCCACCCTGGGCTGCGACCCCGACGTCGTGGACACCGCCTGCCTTTCCCACGACCTGGGGCATCCGCCCTTCGGCCACAACGGCGAGAAGGCCCTGAACCAACTGGCCGCCGGCATCGGCGGATTCGAAGGCAACGCCCAGACCCTGCGGCTGTTGACCCGGTTGGAAACCAAGAAGTTCCGTGATGACGGCGAACCCGCAGGTCTGAACCTGACCCGTGCCACCCTCGACGCCGCCTGCAAATATCCGTGGCGGCGGAGCGAGGCCCCCATCGTCAACGGCCGGCAGACCGGAAAATTCGGTGTCTACGAAGATGACCTGCCCGTCTTCGACTGGCTGCGCTCGGGGCACGACGGCGGTGCCACCGTGTCCCCGGAGCCGCGGCAGAAATGCGTGGAGGCCCAGGTCATGGATCTGGCCGACGACATCTCCTATTCGGTCCACGATGTGGAGGACGCGATCGTGGCCGGCCGTTTCCAGTTGCGGTGGATCCGTGATGCGGACCAGCGGGCGCGGGTCATCGACTGCACCCAACGCTGGTATCTGCCCGAGGTCGATACCGCGACCATCGACGGCGCCCTGGCCCGGCTGGAGGCCACCGGTGAATGGGTCGAGCACTACGACCAGTCCCGCAAGGGCGCAGCCGCATTGAAGGACATGACCAGCCAGTTCATCGGCAGGTTCTGCCAGTCGGCCTTCGACGCCACCCGGGCGGTCTATGGGCCGACCCGGCTGACCCGGTTCAACGGCCACCTCATCATCCCCGAGGAAACCGATCACGAGATCGCCGCGATGAAGGGGCTCGCCGCCGCCTACGTGATGACCAGCCAGGAACGCCAGCCCATCTACCAGCGCCAGCTCGAGGTGCTGGGTGAACTGGTCGGGTTGCTGGAGGACACCGGGGACCGTTATCTCGAACCGCTCTTCGCCGAGGACTGGGCCAGCGCCACCGACGATGCCGGCCGGCTGCGGGCGGTCATCGACCAGGTCGCGAGCCTGACGGACTCCTCCGCCAAGGAATGGCACGCCACCCTGGTGCAGGGCCATTCCTTCAGCCTCGAGCTCTTCTAGACCTCCTTCAGCCAGCCCGAGACCGGTCCGCCCTGGACCAGACGTTCCAGGGGGACGTCCAGGCCCTGCTTCTTGAGCTTCATGACCAACTGGATGAACCGCACCGAGTCCAGACCCAGATCGGCCAGATCGGAGTCGGCAGTGATCTCCGCGGCGGGAATGCCCAGCAGGGCTGCGGACTCGCGGATCACGGTCTGCAGCTTCCACTGGCCGCCGAGGTGCTGCATCGTCGTCACGACGCCGCAGCGTGCCGAAACCCATTCCAACGCCCGGGCGTGGTCCTCGGCGGTGAAATCCGCTACGGCATCGGCGACGATGAAGGACTGGACATCTGACATGAATCCCTCCAGGGCCGTGGCCAAGCAGCCGATGAAGGCATAGACCCCGGTGATGACCAACTGGTCGCGCCCTTCCGCGCGCAGGCGTTCCAGCAGATCGGTGCGCTGGAAAGCGCTGTAGCGCCATTTGCGCATTACTTCGGAAGCGTCCGCGGGAGTCAGGGACCCCACGATCCCGGTATCCGCGGTGCGAGGGCCGTAGCCCCAGAAATCGGTCAGAAGGGCACGTTCGTCGGGATCCTGGTCGCCGGGCTGGGCACTGTAAACCACCGGAATACCCAGTAGGCGTGCCTGGGCGATGAGCTCGGCGATGTTCCCCAGAACGGTGTCCATCGGTTCGGCGTCAGCAGCATACTTATCCACGAAGTGGTTCTGCATGTCGTGAACGAGGAGGATGCTGCGCTCCGGGCAGGAGATCCAATCGCCTACCCGGTTCACCCCGTCCCAGCGCGGCAAGTCGTAGCGAAGCGCCTCGGGGATTTCGAGGTTCGTCGTGTCCATGGTGTTGGTGCTCATGCGTTGGTGCTCCTTTGCTCGCGCAGCAGTGTCCGCAGGCGAACCCGGCTGATTTTTCCTACCCCGGTGACGGGGAACTGTTCGGTGGTCTCGATCCGATCGGGAACCTTCATGACATCGACGCCGCAGTCCCGCAGATGGGAGGCGATCGACTTCCGGTCCACTCCGGAATTCGCGCTGGTGCCCGCACGTGCCGGGACGATGATGGCGACACTGCGTTCGCCGAGGTATTCATCGGGCTCGGCCACGACGACGGCATCGTCGATGGCGGGATGGGCCAGCAGGATGTCCTCGACCTCCTCGGCGGAGATCTTTTCCCCGCCGCGGTTGATCTGGTCCTTGGACCGCCCTTCGACGATGAGGGAGCCGTCGGCGCGCTGTCGCACGATGTCACCCGTGCGGTAGAAACCGTCCTCGGTGAACGCCTGGCGGTTGGCCTCCGGTGACCGGAAGTACCCGCGGATCGTATAGGGGCCCCGGGTCAGCAGGTGGCCGCGGTGCCCAGAGGCGACCGGGCGGTCCTGCTCGTCGACGATCCGGATCTCGTCGGCAGCGCTCATGGGCCGGCCCTGCGTGCCGATGACCGTGTCGGCATCGTCGTCGGGCCGGGTATAGCAGACCAGTCCCTCGGCCATGCCGAAGACCTGTTGCAAAGTCCCGGGGACCAGCTCCATGAGCCGTCGGGCCAGTTCGGGGACCAGCTTGGCGCCACCGACCTGCAGGAGCCGCAGGCTCGAGAGCTGTCCGATGGCGTCAGGTTCCAGCTCGGCATGGTTGACCCACAGATGCGCCAGCGGCGGAACGAGCGGGACCACCGTCACCCGGTGGAGGGCCACGAGATCAAATACGGCCCCGGGAAGTTGGTCTTCGGTCAGGACCACGGTGCCGCCGGCCAGCAGCACGCCCAGGAAGCCGGGGGAGCTCATCGGGAAATTGTGCACGGCCGGGATCACCGATAGGAAGACGTCCTGGGGCGTCAGTCCACACACCACGTTGCTCCGGCGGATTGAATACAGATAGTCGTCGTGGGTGCGGGGAATGAGTTTGGGCAGACCCGTGGTTCCCCCGGAGAGCTGCAGGAAGGCGATGTCGTCCGTCCCCGAGACGCGGTAGGTCTGCTCGAGCTCCCGGCCGGTGATCGAGGCGCTGCGGAGTTGCTCCGCGGTCATGACCCACCTGGCTGAAGCGACCTGTTCGACCACGTCGGCGGCGACCCGGGCAGCGTCGTAGTCCGCGGTCATGTCGCCAACGATGAGGGCAACGGCCTTCGCCCGGTCGGCGACGGCCGTGAGCTCGCGTTCACGACTGCTGCCCAGACAGTAAACGGGAATGGCTCCGATGCGCATCAGGGCCAGGGCGCAGACGACGAGTTCGATTCGGTTCGGGAGTTGGAGGATGACCCGGTCCCGATCGGTGAGCCCCCGGTGGGAGAACACCGCAGCCAGTCGGCTGATCCGGGCGCCGAGCTCGGCATAGCTGAGCTGTCCGTGGTCATCCACCACTGCAGGGTGATCCGGGGTGGCTCGAATCGCGGCCTCCGCGATGCGATCCAGCCGTTCTCCGGTCCAGTACCCGTCACGGCGGTAGGCCGCTGCTGCTTCGGCTGGCCAGGGCCGGCCACCGGCGGCCAGCAGGGGGGTCGCTGAGTTCATGGTCTGTGGGTTCATCGATTGCCGCCTTCCCCGAGCCCCAGCGCCGCGAGGACGGTGCGCAACTTGGCCCCGGTCTCCGCGGCCTCCGATCGGGGATCGGAGCCGGCGACGATGCCGGCTCCCGCCGAAATGAGGGCCGTGGGGCCGTCGACCAGGGCCCCACGGATGGCGACCACCCACACCCCGTTTCCCGCGCGGTCCTGCCAGCCGACGGCGCCGGTGAAGTAGCCGCGGCTAGCTTCAAAGCGTCGCAGAAGGGCGCGGGCCTCGGAGGTCGGCGTGCCGCATACGGCAGGGGTGGGGTGCAGGGTGCGGGCCAGGGCGGCGGCCGATGGCCGGTGACCCGAGGTCCCGGGGGCAGAGAGGTCCCCACGGATCCAGGTGCCGAGATGGAGCATGGAATCCGTCGTGGTGGTGTCCTGGGCCTCGACACGTACATTGGAGCAATTCGGGGCCAGACCGGAAGTGACGGCGTCGACGACCAGTCCGTGTTCACGGGCATCCTTGCTCGAGGTGCGCAGGTCTGCGGCGCGTTTCCGGTCTTCGTTGTCCTCGCCACTCCGCGGGCGGGATCCGGCCAGGGGGTGGGAGCTGACGGAGGAGCCGTCTCGTTCGAGCAAGAGTTCGGGACTCAGGCCCACGAAGGAGCGCCCGTGTTCAAGCGGGATGTGGTAGCCGAAACCATTTTCGGAGGAGGACAGGAGCCGCTCCAGGAGCCCATGGGGGTCGATCGGGCCATCGGCGGCCACCAGCTTGGAACGGGCCAGGACGACTTTTTCGAGCTGTCCGTCACCAATCAACCGCAGAGCTTCTTCGACGCGGCGTTCGTATCCGGCCACGTCCGGGATCTCAACGAGGGACTGGATGCGGGGAGTCCGGCTGTCCGGGGCCACATCGCCGGTGGCGCCGGAGTATGCCTCATTGGCACCGCAGATGAAGACGGCGGGCTCGGTGGCGTCAAAGGGCAGGCAGCCGATGACGACATCGGCATCGGGTTGCGTCTCGAAGGCCCGGGCGATCGCGTCCTCGAAATCGGGAGAAGGGACCAGATTCAGGGCTCCGCTGACCTGTCCGGTGAACCCGGGGGAGACAAATCGGGCGGTCCGGACAGCGGTGACCGTGCCGCGCCCCGATGGGGCGGCGGCGTGTTCGTTCCGGGGTGGTGCCACGCGGAGGGTGTCGGTGGTCGTACTCATCATTGACTTCCTAGGTGTACTCGGCCGGGAGGTTGGTGACGGTCCCGGGCTCTTGACGTAGCGAAGACCTCCGGGTGCGGTGGGTGATGTCTAAGTCGCCAACCGTCCGGAGGTCTTCATGTCCCACCGTAATGCCCGGCTGAACTTGCGTGGCCGGCAATTGCTCGTAGAGCGGGTCTGTGTCCAGGGGTGGGCAGTCGCGCATGCTGCGCGAGCCCAGGGTGTGTCTCGTCAGTGCGCGCACCGATGGATCAATCGGTTCCGTAGTGAGGGTTCTGCGGGCCTTCTCGATCGGTCCTCGCGCCCGCACCACAGTCCACGCCAGACCTCGGTCGAGGTTGAGGAAAGAATCGTGGCGCTGCGCCACGAGCAACGATACGGCCAGGACTGGATCGGCGCTGACCTCAACATCCCAGCTCGCACAGTCTCGCGGGTGCTGCGCCGCCACGCGGTCCCCTATCTACGCGAGTGTGACCCGTTGACCGGTGAGGTGATCCGGGCCTCGAAGACCACAGCGGTGCGCTACGAACGCGACCGGCCCGGTGAGCTGGTCCATGTCGATGTGAAGAAGATCGGCAAGATCCCTGACGGCGGTGGGTGGAAAGCCCATGGCCGCCAGATGGGGTCAACCGCGGCGAAGAAGAAGGCCCGGATCGGCTATGACTACGTGCACTCGATGGTCGACGACCACTCCCGGTTGGCGTACTCCGAGATCCTCGGTGACGAAAAGGGCACCACCTGTGCGGGGTTCTTGCGACGTGCAGCGGTGTTCTTTGATGTCCATGGCATCGCCCAGATCGAGCGGGTGATCACCGACAACCACTGGTCGTACCGCCGCTCAGAAGACTTCGCTACCGCCATCAGCGATCTGGGCGCGAAGCACAAGTTCATCAAACCGCACTGCCCATGGCAGAACGGCAAGGTCGAGCGGTTCAACCGAACCCTGGCCACCGAATGGGCCTACCGCCAGATGTTCACCACCAACGCCGACCGTAGCGCTGCCCTTGCCCCATGGCTCGAGGTCTACAACACTGTCCGACGCCACACCGCACTCGGAGGCAAACCCCCGACCAGCCGCCTGTCACCAACCTGATGGCCGAGTACA